>JAAYTR010000149.1 GCA_012523685.1 Clostridiaceae bacterium
TCGGGCAGAATGAGCTCAAGTATAAACAAAATTATTACTGTGGCCAAAACTGCAGCATCCGGCGATTTAAGGCAAAAACTTTCAAGCAGCAAGGATGATGAATTTGGAGTTTTAATTAACAGTATCGGTGCTATGATGAGCAGCATGCGAAAACTGATTTTTGACACAGCCGGTATTGCAGAACGCGTTTACGAATCATCTGTTATTGTCAGTGATTCTTCAAAGCATATAGCAAGTATTTCAGAAGATATTACAACGGCTGTAGAAGAAATAGCTATGGGAGCTACCGCTCAAGCCAACGATTCTGACTCTGCTGTTAAAAAGACCGCCGATCTGGCCGACAAAATAGGAGTTGTTTCCCAGAATACCGAACAAATAAAGCAGGTTTCAAATAACAGCTTAATTATAACAAAACGGGGGCTGGCCTCAATTGAAGAGCTTAATAGCAAGGTGATGCATACCAATAGCATTATCCATGATGTACGTAACGATATTAACGCGCTGGGGGTAAGAAGTAAGCAAATTACTAATATTGTAAAAATAATAACTGATATGGCCAATCAAACCAGACTTCTCTCTCTTAACGCTTCCATTGAGGCAGCAAGAGCAGGCGTATACGGTCTCGGGTTTGCGGTTGTGGCTGATGAAGTAAATAAACTTGCCGACCAAACAGCCTCGGCAGCCCGTGACATAGCCTCAATTGTAAAGGAAAATCAGATTCAGACAGATAGAGCAATTGAAAAAGCGGCTTCCACCGAATCCACCATAAAAGATCAAAACTTGGCTCTTGAAAAAGCTATCGGCTCATTTAACGAGATATCCGATGCTATGGAGGTTTTAGCTCAAAAAGTTCAGCTGATAAACAGCAATACCAATGAAATGGAACTTCATAAGGATCAGGTTTTGCTATCCATACAGAGTATATCTGCTGTATCCGAGCAAACTGCTTCTTCGACACAAGAGGTCACAGCCGCAAGTGAGCAGCAGGTAAATGAAATGAAAATACTTCAGAACAAGGCATCTGAGCTTGAACATGATGCCGGCAGGCTGAAGGAAGCAATCGCAGTCTTTAAAGTTGAATAGAACCATAAGCACTTCTATACTCTGTCGGTGATTTTCCTGTAACGGTTTTAAAAACCCGGCTGAAATAAAACGGGTTTGTATATCCTACGAATTCGGCGACATCTTTTAGAGAGAGATCAGGATCGGTTAAAAGCAGATCTTTTGCTTTATTAATTCTTAAACCCGTTAAATACTCCATTGGGGATACTCCATTCACCTCCTTAAAAATGCGGCTTAAATATACAGGGTGAAAGTTGACCATCTTTGCCACCTCACCAATAGTTATGGGATTTGCATAGGAAGTATTAAAATAGGCTTCCACCTTAGATACTACATCCCGGTAATACTTACTTCCCGCATCACTGCTTGTCTCAAAGGTAAAGAATTGTTCAAAGATAAAGCTCATTCCCTGAAATAGGGCATTATAGTCCTTTGACGAAGATATGATCTCATCGGTTTCAAGTTCTAGGTCGGTATCAAAGCTCGAGTTATTAAGAGAATGCTTCTGGCATAGCTTAATTATTTGTTTTAATAAGCTTTCTATATGGCTTTGAGTGTAGCTGTTCGATTCCCAATATGAAAATAACTTTCGGATTTCCTTTAAAAAACTGTTTTTCTGTCCACTTTGGATAAGGGCTATAAGCCTTTTTTCCACCGAAGAGTCTAAAATAGCCAATTCCCTGCCCGAAGATAACTTCTTTTCATCTCTATAAAAATCACCGGGCTTTCCGAAAATAATATTCTCCTTTAATAGCGCCCTTACAATCTGTGTTTCAATCCCAATCTCCGAGCAGTTTTTCATAAGGTTGCTAACAGCTATGCTAACGGGAATGGAAGATGAATCAAACTCTTCTCTCATTGCATTAACCAATGATTTTATATCAAATGACTCATTTTCAGATATGCCCAAAACAACGATAAGCTCATTAAAACTTCTTCCGTCAAATACCCAGAAATGGTTTTCAGGATGTATATAGTGAGACAACATCTTTTCAATGTCCCTTGACGACCAATAATCATTAAACGGATTGGCATAATCAATAACAAAATTTGTATAAGGTCCGGCATTCAAAAGAATGGTCCAATAGCTATCACAGCACAGCTCCGGGGCTTTTAAATCAGGAGTGGAGCTGCTGGATTGAAGGATGCTTTGTATGTATGTTTTAGTTTTATTTAGTTTACGAATCCTTACTTCAGTAATTGTTTTTTCGAGGATATCATTTAACTCAGTCTGTTTTACAGGCTTTAAAAGATAATCGGAGACCCTTAATTTCAGTGCCTGCCGGGCGTATTCAAAATCATCATAACCACTTATAATTACGAAATGCAATTCATCATACTTTTCCCTTGCCTTGGCAACAAGCTGTAATCCATCCATTACGGGCATCCGTATATCAGTAAACACAATATCAGGTTCCAATTCTTCAATTAACGATAATGCGTCCTGACCGTTAGTGGCTTCGCCGACAACTTCAATCTCGCCACTAAAGCTTTCAATTTTACTTTTTATACTCCTTAAAATAAGCGGCTTATCCTCAGCAATAACTATCTTAATCATTATAAAGCCTCCCCCTTTTCTAACATTCTGCCAAAGGTTACTTTACATCCCTTGGGCGACAGATTTTCTATGCGAAAAATTGTTTTGCCTCCAAATTGTATAGCCATTCTGGCATAAATGTTTAAAATCCCCATTCCGCCAATAGCCAGATTAGCTTTAAAATTTCCATCTGTGAGGTTAGATTTATAATCGAGACTCTGCTTTTGGATTTTATCCAGAATAGCTTCATCGAAGCCTGTACCATTGTCTTCTATGCTGATTTCCCAAAAAGAATCGGTAATTTTCCCACAAATTGTAATGTTCCATGGAGGAAGGACTTTTTCAAGTCCGTGGTTAATACTGTTTTCCACAAGAGGCTGAAGAGTCAGCTTTGGTATATCAACCATATACAGTCGATCGGGTATATACACCTCATAGTTTAAAGAACCTTCATAAGGGACTTTCATCAATTCTAAATAGTTTACGGCATGATTAATCTCCTCTTTCAGCGATACAAATTTATTTGAAGGGGTTGTTGTATACCTTAACATGTCAGCCAATTGATTACACATAGCAGTAGTTGTCTCGCTTCCATATTGTTCCCCTGCCGCACTAATGGCATTAAGCGAATTATAGAGAAAGTGCGGATTCATTTGTGCCTGCAGTGCAAGAAAATGGGCATCTGCTTCTTTAATTTTTGATTCATAAAGCTTGTTTATAGAATCCTTCAGGTTAGAAAACATTGTTTGGAATGATTCATCCAACATTTTAAATTCATCAATTTCACCTTCGGGAACCGGCAAATTAAGATTCTCCAAATTTACTCTTTCAACTGTGGTAATCAGCTGTTTTAACGGTTTCGTCATGCTTCGGGTAAGAAGAAAGAACGCTAAGAGCATTATTAAGAGTATCGATACTCCAAAAACTATTGTAATATTTCTGTAAAAGCGCACTTGACCGGCTAATACAGTCTCTTTACCTGAAAGTGCTACTATCCAGCCGGTATATTCTGATTCCTGAAAAGAATAGAGCAGATATCCCCTATTCCCCTTAATCCTCCCGGTGCCTTCAGTTCCTGATTTTGTTTGTTCAAAAATCATTTTAGGTTCAAAACCGTCCCGATCAAGGCTGTATTTATCTTCTCCAAAGGGAAACAGTATTTTACCTTGCTTATTATAAACAATTATGCGTTGACTGTTGGCTGGGGATGAATCTATCTTGCATATGTTATCTAGAATTTCATAAGGAATTTGTATTTCAAAAATACCATAATCAGTATCTGATAAGGTAGTAAACCTCTTATACAGTGAAATGACAACGTTTCTTTTATCAGACCAATCGCTTATATGGGGATGGCGAATGGCTGTATTATTACCGGGCTCAATAAGGCTTTCATACCATGCTTCATCGTGGATTCTTCTATTTATTACATCAGGTCTGTAGTCATATATGCCTGCATAGAAATAGAAATGCTTCTTTGAATTAAACACTGCAGTTTTTGTGGCTTTAGGCAAATATGTATATATTTGCTGTAGTATTGTACGAACTGTAGAATCGTAAGAAAGCATATCAGCATCGGTAATTTTGGGGTTATAATTCAATTCGTAGAGTATGTTTTGTAATTCTGCATTACTCACTGTATTTGAAGCAGCGATATCCATCTGCTTAAAAAGCTCATCCATCTGGCTTGTAACGGTCTTTACTTTTTGCCGCGATGATTCAAATTCGGTATTAAGAAAATTATTAGCCGAATATGTATAAAAAACTGACGACAAAATAGCCACCATAATAATAATTAAAATTGAAAGACTAATAAAAAGTCTGTGTTGAAAGCTCAGTCTTTTAAGCATTTTATGCTCCTTGAAAGCAGAGTATCAATTAATATGTTTAGCATATCATAACAATAAGAAAAATAAAATTAACTCTTTTTATCCGGTGATATTTATGAACATAAATCTGATATACTTAATAGGTTAATATATCTAAAGCTCATAACAAAGGGGGACAGATTATATGTACACAGAAAGCGTTCTTGATATTATCGGAAATACGCCAATGTTAAGCTTAAAAAAGTTAACAGGAGGCAATGTTTTTGCAAAGGCAGAATTCTTGAATCCGGGTGGAAGTATAAAAGACAGAATTGCAAAATTCATGATAGAAGAGGCTGAAAGAAAAGGACAATTAAAACCCGGTATGACAATAATGGAGCCTACCTCCGGTAATACTGGAATTGGTCTTGCTCTTGCCGGAGTTCAAAAAGGCTACCGGGTTATTATTGTAATGCCCGAA
>JAAYTR010000150.1 GCA_012523685.1 Clostridiaceae bacterium
CGGGCAAGGATTGAAGACGGAAAACTGGTTTTCTAGTTTTTTAACAAAGGAGGAAATAATGTCAAAACAATTAATAGCCGAAAACGTTATTAAAGCAGGTATGATTGTCAGAACAAAGCAGCAAAACAGCAGTGAATGGGTAGTTACAGGTGTCATTAATGTTTATGGAAATTTTATCGAAATTGAACATGTGGAAGGATATTTAAACTCTGTTTTAATGATTGGTGATATCCTGGATTGTCAGAAGATAGACGACAAATATATTTACATAATGACTGCCGAAGTGTATAATGTAAAATTTGCTTCAAGATCAGTAATTCTGAAAATAAAAACTATTGATATTATTAATAATAAACGGGAATACAAACGTTACGATGTATATTTAAGCGGCAGCTTCTGTAAAATTGATGATATATATGAAAACTACTGTGTTGTTTTAAATATCAGTCTTGGCGGGATCAGTATTGTTACCCGGGGTAAGCTTGAGAAGGACGATAACATCGAATTAGTTATGTACAATAAAAAGTCCCATATAATAACGTCGGAGTGCGTAGTCAGATGGAAAAAAAGAAACGCCTCCAATTATTATTATGGGCTTTCAATAACCAATATGGATGAGAGATCAAAAAACTTATACCGGAATTTCATCCGCAATCTTAGAAGAAAAGAGATAAAACTTTGTAAAAAGTACAAAAGCCAACACGACACAGATATAACATGTCTATAGCATTTTACCCTTACAGTGATTATTATATCTGAAGCGGAGTTATTTTATTGTATATGCACCTCTGATTAACAAGAAAGAATGTGACGTAATCAGAAGCCCTCTGCCGTCTGTTCTTGCTGAAATCAAAAGATGCTGAACAGGTATTTTCATACCGTTTTTATCAATGTCTCCGCCCACACTGGCATCAACAAGTCCTCCATAGGTTCCCACAATAGCTTCAGCCGAACCACTTCTCAGGATAGCTTCACTTCCCCCCGAGAGAATTATTTTCTGCCCGGCCTTAGCTTCAACAACGGTATATCCGTTTTCAAGGCTTGCAACCTTTGCTTTCAGGGTTTCTATCTCTGTCAGTGCGTCAATGATGAACTTGGTAAGATCCCCTACGTCTGTTTGAAGTTGTGTAATAGTCGCATTATTAACAGTCCCTGAACCGGAACCGGAGCCTGTGCCTGTACCTATTTGAGCCGATAATTGAGCAATTTTCTGATCAACATAGCTTTTTGTCACCAGAGGATCAGCATCACTTCCAGGCTGTCCTGCCCCTGCCGCAGAAGATACCACGAGTACTATACAAGACAGGATTGTGCATGCCATCAAAACTATCTTGCTTTTTCTTTTGAATATCATTTTCCTTTCCTCCTTGGGAGGCGCTTTATTCTTCGCTTTACTGCACGTATGTAACGTTCAGACCAAAGCTGGTATAAAGCGCATTGTCAACTCTTCTCATTAGGTAACTATCCAGATGCCCCGCTTTTTCCCGTAGTCTTCGTTTATCTATGGTCCTTACCTGTTCGAGAAGTACTACTGAGTTCTTGTTAAGACCATACTTTTCACCGCTTATTTCAATATGTGTCGGGAGGCGGGCTTTGTCCAATTGCGAAGTAATAGCCGATACAATTATGGTGGGGCTGAATTTATTTCCTATGTCATTCTGTATAACCAGAACGGGACGCACTCCACCTTGCTCGGAGCCTACAACAGGACTTAAGTCAGCATAGAATATGTCTCCTCTTCTTACCAGCAAATCTAATCACTCCTGTAAAAAGTATTGACCTCTAATGCCTGACCCCTTTAATTCATTTCTAATTTCTATTATAAGAAAGACATGCCAATAGGGCAAATTAAAATTAGGTTACGCATGCATTATTATTGTTGCACATTTCCTAATAATGTATACCTGAGTAGACTTGATTTTTTATATTACAATTTAAGAAAATTGCCTTGCTGCCGCGGCGGCAACTTTCTTGATATTCGCATGCTCATATTAAGAATAATGTGAAGTAATTAATTGTGTCATTCTGAGCGTCAGCGAAGAATCTTTTTACGTTAAACAGGGGAGCGGCTGTAGACCGCTGCGATTTAGCGCTCCATCTCCAACATCCAGTTTCTAGTCGCGCCCGCTACGCAATCCGTGCTCCGCTTTAAATCGCAGCAGCCACGCCGCTTAATTATGTTCGTACAAACAAAGACTACTTTGCATTATTCTTAAATGTAAGACATGGTTAAAATAGGACACAGAACCGTCCCCTGTCTTATTAATCATATTAAATAATTCAACACATTTACAATTTTACCGTTCTTAAAGTACACCCGCGGGACACGTTTTCCGATTATGCAAACAATTTCATAGGGTATCGTGCCGATGTTGTCCGCCAATTCCTCAGCTGTTATTTCACAACTGCCCTGTTTACCGAGCAGAACTACTTCATCCCCGGTTTGTATCTCTCCTTCAATATCAGTTACATCAACCATACACTGATCCATACAAATGCTGCCTACGACAGGGGCAAACTGTCCGTTCACAAGCACTCTGCCTTTTCCGTTAAGAAGCCTTGAATAACCGTCTGCATACCCTACGGGAATGGTAGCAATCTTTGACCTTCTTCCCGTTACAAATCTTCTGCCATAGCTGACAGAAGTATTTTCCTCCACCCACTTAAGCAGTGCTATTGTTGTTTTCAGAGTCATGGCCGGCTTTAGGTCCAAAACAGATCTGTCCACTTCCTTAGACGGATAAATACCATATAGAATTATCCCCGGTCTGACCATCTCCATTGCAAGCTCAGGATATTGAATAATTGCTGCACTGTTAGCCACATGACGTATGGGAATCAGTATTCCAATTCTGTTTAGTTCACTTATAATACTGTTAAAAAGCTCAGATTGATGGATAGTAAAGCTTTTATCTTTTTCGTCTGCTGCTGCAAAATGAGTAAATATACCTTCTACAATTATTCCGGGAAGCTTCTGTATTTCACTGACAGCCTTAACTGCACTGTATCCTGGAGGGAATCCGACTCTTGTCATTCCCGTATCAATTTTTATGTGCACTCTGGCTTTTGTACCCTGTCTCACTGCCTCATCAGAAAGTGCCTTAGCAATATCATGGCTATATACAGTCTGAGTTATGTGATATTTTATTAATTCATCGACTCTCGACGGGTTGGTATGGCTAAGTACCAGAATTGGTATATTAATTCCAATCTGTCTAAGCTGGATTGCTTCATCCAGCATTGAAACTGCAAGACGTGAACAACCGCTGTCAACAAGGGTATTAACTGTTTCAAGAACTCCATGCCCATATGCATCAGCCTTAACGACAGCCATTATTTCTGTGCGTTTCCCAACCACTTTCTGAATTTCTCTTACATTATGCGCAATAAAATCTAAATTTATTTCTGCCCAGGTCCTTGTAAATTTATAATCCATATTTGTCACCTGATTAATTTAGTTCGTATTTTCCATAGATTCTTTAATTCCGCTTCGCTACATTCAGTATGATACCACAACTCGAATTTATGATTGTACATGGATGATAGCCTTTGGAATATTATCAGCTATATCCGATGCCATAACGCCGGCAGCTCCTTTGTCGGCTGCAGCAATATCTCCGGCAAGACCATGAAGATAAACACCTGTTACTGCCGCATCATAGGTAGATAACCCCTGCCCCAGAAGAGATGTTATAACGCCGGCCAGCACATCACCGGAACCTGCAGTAGCCATTCCCTGGTTTCCGGTGGGATTAACAGAAGTCCTTCCATCATTGGCAACAATTACAGTTCCCGCTCCCTTTAATACCACAGTCAGTCCGAATTCATCAGCAAAATTCTTTGCAATATTGATTCGATCTTCCTGTATCTCCGATACTGATTTTTCAGTTAATCTGGACATTTCGACCGGGTGGGGTGTTATAACCGTCTCGCAGCGCAGTCTTTCAAGCAATGACCTTTCAACTGACAGAATATTAAGTGCATCGGCATCTATTACTAAAGGCTTATTGCAGTTCTCTACCACAGCTTCCATAAGACTTAAGGCATCATCGGTACGGGAAAGTCCCGGCCCTATTAAGACTGCATCAGCATCATCTATAAGCTTCTTAATATACTCATTAAATTTAATGCCGCTATATCCGGCTAAACCGGCAAATACAGCTTCAGGCAAGAGTATTGACAAAGTGCTGATACAGGAATGAGGTACAGCAAGTCTTACAAAGCCTGAGCCGGTCCGGTAGGCTGAAAGGGCACTTAAATATGCTGCACCGGTCATTGATTCTGATCCGGCAAACACAAGAAGTTTCCCGAATGTTCCTTTATGTCCGTTTGCAGGACGTAAGGGCAGCAATTTCTTAATATCGTTCTTTTCGCTTAACCGGGCGGTTTCTATATTTTCTGAAAGTGCATACGGAATCCCGATGTCTGCTACAGAAAGCTCCCCCAAAAAGGATGCACCGGGATGCTGAACCATTCCTACTTTAGGCAGATAGAAAGTAACCGTAGCATCAGCTTTTACAGCATTCCCCATGACTTTACCAGACAGACCGTCTATGCCTGAGGGAATATCTATAGAAAGGACCTTTGGTGAAAATGTATTTATAATATCAATGACATCGGACCAGATCCCCTTCACAAAACGATTCAATCCAGTGCCAAACAGTCCGTCAATAACCAGATCGCTATTCCGGCAGGCAACTTTCAGTCTCTCAAGATCCTCTTTTTCTGATATTACAGGGATAGTAACCCCTATATTTTTTAAAATTCTGCCGTTTGTATATGCATCCCCTAAAAGCTCGTCCACATCTGTCATAGAAAAAACAGACACTGCATATCCCATGGTAAGTAAGTGACGCGTAACTGCCAATGCATCACCGCCGTTATTTCCGTTACCTGCTATGACTGTAATATTGGGCTCTTCCTTACCTTCAAGCATACTTGAAGCTTTAAATGCCGTCTGAATTGCGGCATTTTCCATGAGAACAATCCCGGGTATGCCAAGAGTATTAATGGCTATTTCATCAATTGTTTTCATCTGCCGAGGTGTCAACAGCTTCATCCTTTAACCCCTCCAACTTATATACTTCCTCAAATTCTTTAACCGGGTCGGTTCCAATAAGTTCAGTAAGATCAACCGCATAATTAGTCCAATCCAGTGATATCGACTCCAGTTCTTCTCCAAGAAGCTTCTTTCTCTCTTCAATCTCTGCAAGTTCCTTTTTGATCTCAAGCGCTCTTTCATTATTGGTCTTCAAAGTTGAAAATATATAATTTATTGATTTATTAAGAAGCTCAAGATTTGCTTCTCTCATTTCATCCTCGAGCTTTTCGATATCCTCCAGTACATTGTCTATACGATCATTTATTCTTTCTATTTCCTTTTTGCATTCTTTTAACTTTTGTTTCGCTGTTTCATTATCATTTTCAAATGCTTCTTTTGTCAGGCTCATAATTTTATTCATGCATTTTCGTTTTTGGGGTTCAAGATTGTCCTGTTCATTTTTAAGCATGGCCTCTTTTTTTATGAGCTCATTCATTTCTTCTTCGGCTTTTTGAATCTCAGGAGGCATCTTTATGGTAACAAAAAGCTTAGTCCATCTTTCATCAATAGACAACCTTGTTATACTATTCTTTCGCAAAACTGAAGAGTCGAATGTTAAATTAGGGTTAAAGCTTTCTACAGGCTCATTTGCCTGCGAATTCTTTTTTTGTTTCCGTTTAAAAAGCTGCACATTTATGCCCCCTTTTAAGGTCAATCGCTGAACTATTATTAATTTATCCTTCTAAAATACCAATATCAATAGTATAACATAGCATAGAAAGATTTACCTATTATTCTAATTCCGTTAATTTGATTATATAAAGCACATGTCTGTTGTCAATATTTTTAAAAGCTGAGATAATGATAAAGATGACAAGATCAATAATAGTTATTTAGGTGCGTTATTATGGAATCGGATTGGCAAGTAAAAATACCATCAACCAATCAGCAGGAGAAAGTACGGAATGGAAGAAATGGCCTTCCTATGCTTTTTTTATCAGTCTTTATGATATTGGTTATATTTATATTTGCCATTGTCTTAAGTTTTTTGCTGAATTCATCTGTCATCTATGATGGTGTGCTAATACAAAATGAAAATGTAGGGGGATACACAAAGGAAAGACTCGCGGCTTACCTTCAAAATCTTTATTCCGAAGCTTTCGATAATATCTTAATTACATTTTCGGGACCGCAATTTGAAAACACCGTCACGGTGTCTGATATAGGAATTAAAATCGATGTTGATGCTATGGCAGAACAGGCTTTTAGCCTTGGCAGGAAGGGAAATCTCATAGAGCGACTTGCCGGGATAGTCAAGCTCAGTAGAAGCCCTGTTTCTATTGAACCTGTTCTTAATTTTGAATCCGGGAGGTTCTATGATTTTCTGGACGACATACGCCAGAATACTTATAGAGAAATAATACCTTCTAATATAATTATAACTGATAATCAGGTGATACTTTGCACCGGGCTTCCGGGTCTGGAGGTTGATGAGGAGCAGCTTAAATCCGATATAGCCGATACAGTAAAAAAGCTTGAATCATCAACCATTACCCTGCGATTACTTGAAAAAAAACAACCTCCACTTGATGTGGAAACAGCTTTAGAGACCCTTAACAGACCGCCTGTTAATGCAGAATTTGTACGCACCTCCAGAACAACATATGAAATTAATCCCCACCAAATGGGATTATCGCTGGACCGGGCTCAGCTGATGGAGATTGTATCATATATAGAAAACCGGGGGAAAAACGAATATGAGGAAATTTTACTTCCCGTTAAATTTATCACTCCCGATGTTACTGAGGGTGACCTGAAATCCCGGCTTTTCAGAGATATCCTTGCTTCATATACTACCTATTTTACAACAGACAGCGAAAATAATTACAATCGTGGTATCAATATACGTCTTGCTGCTGAAAGTATAGACGGTACACTGCTCTTGCCGGGGGAAGAATTCTCCTTTAATAAAGTAGTAGGTCCACGTACAGCACAAAAAGGCTACCGAACTGCTCATATCTATGTAGCCGGGCAGATACAGGACGGTACCGGCGGCGGGGTCTGTCAGGTATCAACCACGCTATACAACGCTGTTTTAAGAGCAAACCTTGAAGTGCGTGAAAGGCATAATCATATGTTCACGGTAGGATATGTTCCTCTGGGACATGATGCGGCTGTTTCTTACGGATATGCGGATCTGGTATTCACCAACACAACAGCATACCCCCTTCAAATAAAGGCAGAGGTATCTTCGGGTAATGCTCTTACCTTTACTATAAAATCGACCAATGATTACCCCGGACTAAAGGTAAAGCTCGCTACAAAAACTATCAGCACCACTCCTGTAAAAGTGGTTTATATAGATGACAACACTCTCCCGTGGGGAGTTGAAACAGTAGTAGAAAAAGGTATGGATGGTTATGTTGTTGATACATATATCAGAGTATATAACGGTGATATTCTGATTAAGGAAGAAAAGCTGCACAGAAGTGTCTATCAGATGTATCCAAGGAAAATAATCAGGGGTACAGCCCCGGCGGCTGAAATAATTGAATGAGTATGAGGTTTAAATGAGAGAATTTACAGTCACCAATGGCTATGAAAAAAAACGAATAGATGAATTTCTTTTTGATGTGCTTCCAAATGTGAAGTCATCAGTTATTTACAAAGCATTTCGTAAAAGAAACATAAAGGTGAACGGCCGCAGAGTCCCGATGACCTATTTAGTTTGCGCCAAAGATAAGGTACAGATTTATATTCCCGACCAATATTTGAACCAAAACACAGACGATGACAAGTCAGATGCTAATGGACCTGAAATTGTGTATGAGGATGATTTTATTATCATAGTCTGTAAACCGCAGGGTATACCGGTTCAAAAAGACAGTAACGATGAGATTCTGGTTTTAGACAGCTGGCTTCAGAGTTTTATAAGATCCCGGGATAAAAAGTTATATGAAGAGAATTTTCCTGCTCTTTGCCACCGTCTTGACAGAAATACGGGAGGTCTGGTTTTATTTGCAAAAGACTCAAAAACCCTTGCCATTTTAGAGGATAAGTTTCGTATGCATGAAATAGGAAAGAAGTATCTGTGCGTAGTTAATGGAGTGCCGAAAAAGGATTTCCAAGAGCTTCACGCATATCTTAAAAAGGATAGCCAAAGAAGCCGTGTATTTATTTATGACAGTCATGTAAAGGGTTCCGAACCAATTACAACCCGTTATCGGGTACTGAAAAAAACAGAAAATTTTTCGCTTCTCGAGGTAGAGCTGGTGACAGGGAAAACCCATCAAATTCGGGCCCATCTGTCATATATAGGGCATCCTCTTCTGGGAGACGGTAAATACGGGATTAATTCTCTGAACAAAGCTCTAAAACTTAAATGGCAGGCGCTCTGGTCAATAGAGCTGTCCTTTAATTTTAAATCGCCTTCTGCGCATCTTGATTACCTCAAAGGAAAAACTGTTTATCTTCCGGAGGTGCGCTGGGAGAAGAAGCTTGAGAACATTGTGAATTGAACCAAATACGAAATTCACTTATAATAAACCTATAAAGAGAACAAAGAATTAAGGAGGGTTAATCTATGAAGCTTCTTTTTGCAATTGTAAGTGACGAGGACAGCAGCAGCCTTGCCGATAATTTAAACCGTAATGGCTTTAGTACAACAAAGTTATGCTCCAGCGGCGGGTTTTTAAAAAGTGGAAATACAACCTTTCTTGTAGCCACAGAAGATGACAAAGTTGACGAAGCTCTTTCTGTTATCAGTGAAACATGCAAATCAAGGCGCAGGATGATAGCTCCTGAAAAGCTTCCCGGTAGCTTCGGTTCCTTTAATATGGCTATGCCTATTGAGGTAAATGTAGGTGGTGCCACTGTATTTATATTGAATATTGAAAAGTTTCTTAAACTATAGTATTTCATCATTATTATGAGGTTGCTTATGGCCCCGCAGCTAAATTACCCTAAAGAGAAAGATCTTGAAAAAAACCGCTTATTGATGATTATTGAAGGTGCATCTGCCAAAACAGTATTTAATCTGACAAGCGGTGCATTCTTGGTAGGCTTACTCAAATACATGGGGGCAAGTGATACTTTTTGCGGGTATGTTCTTGCTATACCTGTACTTGCTGCTGTAATTCAGGTTCTCTCCCCTATTATTCTGGAAAGTATGAAAAGCAGGAAAGGCATTATTATTACGGGATCGATGGTGCACCGGCTTTTGCTTGTGACTCTGATAGCTGTACCCTTTCTTCCTTTCAGCCAACAAACCAGACTGATTATTGCGGCGATTATTTTTCTGATATCAAACATTGCAGTATCTTTCGTTAACCCTGCCATATCCAATATGTACATCAGCTTTGTTCCACAGAATATCAGAGGCAGATTTTTTGGCAACAGAGAGTCAGTTATGCTTTTTACAGCTACCCTTATAACACTAATTATGGGTACAGTTTTGGATGTGCAAAAGGATGCCGGAAACGAAATTAAAGGCCATGTAATTGTATATATTTTTATATTTATATTAACATTGATAAATTTTTTCTCTTATTTGTTTATGAAAGAAGTCCCTCTTGTCCATACACAGGCAAGAATAAAGCTGTCTGAAATTTTCAGCCTTCCTTTCAAGAACAAAATATTTATTCGATATTTTATAATGCTCATAATCTGGAACTTTGCCGCGCAGATAGCGAATGCTTATTTCAGTGTTTATCTGAAATCTGATTTAGATATGAGTTATACAGTTATTACTGCTTTGTCCTTTATTAATACTATGACATATGCATTTATGGCAAGAATTTGGGGGAAATTTGCCGACAATAAGGGGTGGGCAGCAACTACAATGTTCACCGTAGGAATACTGGGCGTATGCCATTTTTCCTGGTTCATGACTTTTGAAAACAGCATGCTTATTATGCCGCTTCTTGTTTTTAATCATATTTCAGGGGGGATAGCCTGGTCAGGTATCAACGTTTCTCTTTTCAATCTGCAGTTTGATTTTACCCCTGATGAGAAAAGAACTGTTTACATTGGCTTCAGCGCTGCATTAAGCGGTTTCCTGGGATATCTTGCGGCAGTTTTAGGTGCCCAGCTGGTAGGTGCGTTCGGCAGCAATAAGATTTTACTTTTTGGTTACAACTATGATATCAAACAAATTTTGTTTCTGATTTCATCAATCTTATTATTCATATGTGCTCTATATATTTTTATATTTATGCGCAATTCTAAAATAAGCAAGGAGGAGTAAAACATGTTAAAACGACCATCTGAAATGACGGTAGAAATCCGTGAAAAAATGCGGGGTGGCAACGGAAATGTCAAATTTCAGAACATTTTTAATCCTGATGAGATAAAGGGAAAATGCCGCCTGTTCAGTCAGATTACTTTAGAACCCGGCTGTTCAATCGGTTCTCATGTACACGATCAGGAAGAAGAGATCTACTATATCTTAAGTGGTACCGGAACTGTTAATGATAATGGGGTAGTGAAGAATGTCGGCCCGGGCGATGCAATAAAGACCGGTGACGGCGAATCTCACTCTATTTCAAACAACGGAGATGTGCCTTTGGTCTTTTTGGCGGTTATAATTTTGTTTTAATTTTTTATAGTTAAACTGGACGGCTTTTGCCGTCCAGTTTTGTTAAGTGCGTGTTATAAGAAAATTGCCTTGCTGCCGCGGCGGCAACTTTCTTGATATTCGCAAGCTCATATTAAGAATAATGCGAACTGTATTGTCAATCTGAACGGAGTGAAGAGTCTTTTTACGTTAAACAGGGGAGCGGCTGTAGACTGCTGCGATTTAGCGCTCCATTTCCAACATCCAGTTTCTAGTCGCGC
>JAAYTR010000151.1 GCA_012523685.1 Clostridiaceae bacterium
AAAACTCCCTGCGTCACAATCTGGAAAAAGATGATGACGACTACTAAGGCAATAATCATCACGTACTGACGTAGGTTACCTCTAAGTGTAGAGTACAGCTTATTCATCTTACTACCTCCTTATTGCTGCTCATGATACACTGCATAATTATTTCCTGCGAGGCTTCCTCAGCAGCTATTTCACCAACAATTCGACCTTCGTTCATTACATATATTCTATCACACATTCCGAGTATTTCAGGCAACTCTGATGATATCATCAGGATAGATTTTCCGCTCTCGGTTAATTCGTTGATGATTGAGTATATCTCATATTTTGCGCCTACGTCAATACCTCTTGTAGGCTCGTCCAGAAGAAGAATATCAGGATCAGAAAAAATCCATTTACTGAAAACTACCTTTTGCTGATTACCGCCTGAAAGCTGTCCGGCTTTCTGCAGAACACTTGATGAACGTATTCTCAGTTTTTCTCTGTATTCTTCACCAACTTTAATTTCCTTATTTTCATCAATAACCATATTTTTACTGATCTTAGATAAAGAGGACAAGGAAATGTTTCTTTTTATATCATCAATCAGAATAAGACCGGCAGATTTTCTGTCTTCAGTTGCGTAAGCAATTCCGTTCTTTATTGCATCATTTACATTATTAAGAACTATTTTATGACCGTCTTTTTTTATGGTACCTGATATTTTTTGTCCATAAGATTTACCGAAGACACTCATGGCAAATTCTGTTCTGCCAGACCCCATTAGACCGGCAAGCCCCACTACTTCACCGCGTCTTATATTAATTGAAATATTATGAAGTACTCTTCTGGTACTGTCTTTAGGGTCATAAACATTCCAATTGTTTACTTCAAACCGAATTTCACCAATTTTATGGTTACGTTTTGGGAATCTGTCCTTTATTTCGCGACCAACCATTCCCTTAATAATACGATTTTCGGTCACAGTTTCTTTTTCGTTTTTCATTGTTTCAATTATTGCGCCATCACGTATAACAGTAATTTCGTCCGCTACACTTATGACCTCATTTAACTTGTGGGATATAATAATACAGGTTATACCCTGTTCTTTCAATCCAACCAATAAATCAAGCAGATGCTTTGAGTCTTCATCATTCAGGGCAGCAGTAGGTTCATCCAATATCAGTATTTTTACGTTTTTGGACAATGCTTTTATAATTTCTACCAGCTGTTGTTTACCCATACCGATATCCATTACTCTGGTATCGATACTTTCTTTCAATCCAACTTTTTTCAGCATTTCTATAGATTTGGTTCTTGTTTTATCCCAATCTATTACCATACCTCTTCCGGTTTGCTCATTTCCTAAAAAAACATTTTCCGCTATAGACAATGTAGGAACCAGGGCTAACTCTTGGTGTATAATTGCTATTCCTTTTGCCTCGCTCTCCTTAATGTCTTTAAACCGGCATTCCTCTCCCTCGACGTAAATCTCTCCCGAGTATGTTCCATAAGGATACACTCCACTTAATATATTCATCAAGGTAGATTTTCCAGCTCCATTTTCCCCGACGATTGCATGAATATGTCGTGGTAAAATCTGAAGATTTACATTATCAAGAGCTTTTACTCCAGGAAATTCCTTCGTAATATTTTTCATTTCCAAAATATATTTTTCCATTATTGAACTCCTTTTTTGAAAAATATATGTACAATTTCCATAGAAAGTATATCGGTTAGCAGTTTTGAGCTGCTAACCGATTTCTCCATTAAATCGAATTTCTTCAGGGTTATTATTTGATATCTGCTTCTGTCAGATAACCTGAATCAATAACTAGCTCTTGATAGTTGTCTTTTGTTACAATGTATGGCTCAAGTAAGTAAGAAGGAACTATCTTAACATTATTGTTATAGGTCTCAGTATCGTTAATTTCAGGCTCTTTACCGGCAAGTACAGCCTCAATCATATTAACAGCAACAGCAGCCAGATCTCTGGTATCCTTTAATATTGTTGAATACTGCTCGCCGCTTATAATAAGCTTAATAGAAGCTGCCTCAGCATCCTGACCGGTTACTACAGGAAGATCTTCACCGGGAACATAACCGAAGGAAATAAGTGATGAAAGAATACCTCTTGAAAGACCATCATATGGTGACAGTACACCATGAAGAACATTACCTGCTGAGTAATGAGCAGCTAAGAGGGCGTCCATACGTGCCTGAGCAACAGCACCGTCCCAACGTAATGTACCAATTTCAGCCTGTTCGGTCTGACCTGAAGGAACTACTATTGTACCGTCATCAATGAGAGGCTGTAAAACATCCATAGCACCTGAGTAGAAATAGAATGAGTTTGTGTCGTCAGGAGAACCTGCGAATAATTCAACATTATAGGGGCCAGGTCCTTTTAGTTTCTTTAATCCTTCTACTAATGACTCTGCTTGTTGCTGTCCAACTCTTCTGTTATCAAATGTAGCATAATAGGAAACAGCGTCCGTATTTACAAGCAAACGGTCGTAAGAAATAATTTTAATACCTGCTTTTCCTGCCTGATCGAGAGTTTCTGAAAGTGTAGAACCATCGATAGCAGCGATAACGAGAACCTTTGCACCTTTAGTAATCATATTTTCGATTTGTGCTTTTTGTGTAGGGATGTCGTCTTCAGCAAATTGAAGGTCAGCGGTATAGCCTTTGTCTTCAAGGAGTTTCTTCATTGTTTCGCCGTCTTTAATCCATCTTTCTGAGGATTTCGTAGGCATAGAAATTCCTATGTAGTTTTTGCCTTTTCCGCCACCGCAAGCTGTTAAAGCGAATAACATAGTTAGTACAACAAGTAGAGCAAGAACCTTTTTTAGAGTTTTCATTGAGTTTTCCTCCTATAAATATGAATTTTTATCCGCAGCTTGTACCACGGTTAAAAACAAAGAGAAAGAAAAGATATAGAATTTTCGTATGTTAACTTTTTAAATTAACGTTTGTGTTCAATTTTCTTTATATTAACACGGTTAATTTTCATTGTCAATATTATTGGTTTACTTTTTGTTTCATTTTGCTTTTTATTTGTTCGAATTGATTTGTTTTATTATTTGAAATTATTATTAAAATAGTCTATTATATATTATTATAAATACCATACTTACTATCTGGATAAACAATGTTTCAATATATTGATTGGAAAGTGAAAATATGTTTGCAATTGAGCGGATCAGAATAATTAAAAACTATCTTCAAAAGGAAAGCAAGGTATCTGTAGCAAAGCTCAGTGAGCTTTTGAATGTTACTGAAGTAACCATAAGAAGAGATCTGGAAAAACTTGAGGCAGAAGGATTTCTTCAGCGTACACACGGCGGCGCTGTAATAAATAATTTGGTTCAGGATGAGCCTGCTGAGGAGCAAAGCGACAAATATCTCATTGAGCGCCAAGAAATAGCAGATACTGCCTTTCATTTAGTGTCAGATAATGATATGATTATGATTACTGAAGGTCTGACTAATGTTCAGGTGGCCAGAAGGCTGTCAAGAAAAAATAATTTGACTGTTATAACAAATGATGTAAGAATAGCTTTAGAGTTCAAAAATTCACCCAGCAACAATTTAATTCTGCTTGGAGGGGATTTGAACGAGTATGCTGTGTATGGACAATTAGCTATTAATAATATGCAATATTTTTCATTTAATCACTTATTTGTAGAGGTTGACGCAATCAATAAGCAGACAGGCATGATGGCTTCCAGTATCAGTAAAGCATCACTTATACAAAAGGCTATGCAATCTGCTGAAAGTACTACAGTTGTATGTTTGGCAAAGTATTTTGGCGAAAAATCACTTTATAGAATCGGCAGCATAGAGACAGCCGACAGAATAATTACAAACTCAGCACTGGATGACTCTTATAAGGATTACTTATTTGGACTTAATATTAAGATATATACATCTGTCGATATATATGAAGAATAGATAATCTAGTTGATGTCAGGGAGATTGAATATTTGAACACGCCAATGTTAGAATTAAAAAATGTGAATCTGAATATTGATAGCTTTTCTTTGTCTAATATTGATCTTGATTTATACAAGGATGAAATACATGTAATAATGGGAGAGAACCGATCGGGGAAAAGCTTGTTAATGCAGGTTGTCAGTGGCGCTATATTACCTGATTCAGGCCAACTGTTCCTGAACGGAGAAGAATTAAAGTATAAGACCTATGCAGCACGTGCTAAAAGAGATATTGTCTATGTACGGCAGGATGCAGATTTAATGACTAATCTTACCGTTGCAGAAAATCTGTATTTTCATAAGATGCCTTATAAAAATAAATTATTAAAGATCATAGATCAAAACGAATTAAATTATATGTGTCAGAAGCTGATTGATGAACTGAATCTTCCGTTTTCTATTTATGATAAAATTTCTTCATTGGGTCTGGCGCAGAGACAAATCATTGAATTTTGCAAAGCTTATGTATCTGATGCAAAAATTGCTATTCTGGATGAGCCTTTTGCTTCTTTGACACAAAATGAACGGGAGCTTTTATATGAAGTTGTAAAAAATATAAAAGCAAAAGGAACCGGTATTTTTTATATTACACATAAGCTGGAGGATGTTTTTCTTATTGGTGACAGAATCTCTGTAATCAGAGACGGCCGTATGGTTGGAACAAAACTGGTTGCAAATTGTACCAAAGAAGAAATTATTAAGATGCTGAGCGGGCAGTATATTCAGAAAAGATATCCCAAAATTGATAAAAAAGCTGGAAAAACTGTTTTGTCGGTCAGAAATTTAGGATTTGAAGATAAACTGGAAAACATCAGCTTTGATCTTGCAAAAGGTGAAATATTGGGGGTAACAGGGTTAGCGGGATCCGGCCGGACACTCCTTGCTAATTGTTTATTTGGAGCGGTGGAAAACGTCACCGGGCAAGTATTTTTAAATGGTTCGGAAGTAAAGATAAAAAGCCCACATGATGCCATATCAAAAGGTATTGCCCTCATACCCGAAAACAGAATGACAGATTCAATATTCAGTTGCTGGGATGTTAATGATAATGTCTCTGTCTCTGCTTTGAAAAGATTTACCAATGCTTTTATGATAAATATGCCTATTCTGAGGCAGGCAGTATTAGACTACACCACAAAGCTAAATATTTCTCAAAATCCCGGGAACAGTATTTTAGAATATTCCGGTGGAAATCAACAAAAAGCCATTTTTGCAAAATGGATTATGAGCCGCGCAAAAATTTTTATTTTGGACGAGCCTACAAGAGGCTTGGATATAGCAAGTAAAATAGATATATATAATTTTATCAATGATTTAGTCAAAAAAGATGTGGGGATTATTTTCATCTCATCAGATATTGAAGAAATTTTAGGGCTATGCGACAGAGTCGCAGTTTTATCCAGTCGTACGCTTGCCTGCAATGTTTCAACAAAAGATATAACGGTAGAACAGATTATCGAACTTGCAACAAAAGACGATGAATAGTTTAAATATATGATTTGTAAAATAAAATATTAAACTACTTTTTTCGCTTTTCTGCTATAATGTATACTGGTTCTAAATCAACAAAGAATTGGAGTTGAAAAGATGTTTGATTATACCTGCTGATTAGTTTAAGCATAATATTGAAATAGAATGAGCTTTATTTTTTTGTGCTTTTAACATTCAAGAGAGTAATCAGTTCTTTTCACTCAAGAATATAAACTTCTCCAACGTGGTTGGTTTTGTTTTTGTATTTATGAGCTGCGGGATTAACTCTCTTGCGGCTCATTTTTGCTTACTGGAGGAGGGTATAAATCATGTCGCTTATTAACATATCAAACTTAACATTTAGCTATGAGGGCAGCTATGATAATGTATTTGAAGACGTTTCATTTCAGATTGATACAGATTGGAAGCTTGGATTTACAGGAAGAAATGGCAGAGGAAAGACAACATTTCTTAATTTATTACTTGGGAAATATGAGTATAGCGGAAGTATTACGGCCAGTGTAAAATTTGAGTATTTCCCATATCAGGTCAATAATAAAAATAATGTTACTATTGATGTAATTAACGAAATATATTCGGGATATCAGCAATGGGAGCTTCTAAAAGAGTTATCTTTGATTGAAGTTAACGAGGATGCCCTGTACCGCCCATTTAATTCTTTAAGCAACGGAGAACAAACTAAGGTTTTACTTGCCGTTCTTTTCTTAAAGGAGAACAGCTTCCTGCTAATTGATGAACCAACAAATCACCTTGATCTAAGGACAAGGGAAATAGTGAGTAATTATTTAAAAGGTAAAAAAGGGTTTATTCTGGTGTCCCATGACAGAGTATTTTTAGATAACTGCATAGATCATATTCTATCAATAAACAGAACAAATATTGAGATACAGAAAGGTAACTTTTCGTCGTGGTGGGCAAATAAACAACTACAGGATAACTATGAGCTCGCTCAGAATGAACGGCTTAAAAAAGATATTGACAGACTGGCAAAGGCCTCAAAGCGCACTTCGCAGTGGTCAAATAAGGTTGAAAAGACAAAATACGGGTCACTTAATTCAGGGATTAAGCCTGATAGGGGATATGTTGGGCATAAAGCAGCAAAAATGATGAAGCGGTCTAAAAACATAGAAGCGAGACAGCGAAAGGCAATCGAAGATAAATCAAGACTATTGAAAAATATTGAGAGTGAGGAAACCCTCAGGATTTCGCAACAGACATTCCATTCAAAACGGCTGATTACCTTTGATAATGTCTCTATTTATTATAACAGTAAAGCAGTGTGCAATAATATCAGTTTTACTATTGAACAAGGAGATAGAATTGCTTTAAAAGGGAGAAACGGCTCAGGAAAATCAAGTATTATAAAGCTGATTTGCGGTGAAAGTCTGGATTATTCAGGAAATTTTTTCAAAGCAAATCAATTACTCGTCTCATATGTGCCTCAGGATACTTCATTTCTGAAAGGAAATTTAACCGGATATGCTCTGGAAAATGAACTGGATGAGAGCCTTTTTAAAGCGATTTTGCGCAAGCTTGATTTTTCAAGGATACAGTTTGAAAAGGATATGTCTGAATTCAGTGAAGGGCAGAAGAAAAAAGTACTTATTGCCAAAAGCCTATGTCAAAAGCCGCACTTACACGTTTGGGACGAACCGCTTAATTTTATCGATATTTTTTCCAGGATGCAAATTGAAGAATTACTGTTGTCATATAAGCCAACTATATTGTTTGTGGAACATGACGTCGCATTTTGTACCAGTATCGCTACAAAAACTGTTAGCTTAACCCATTTATGAATGTTGTATCTGCTATGTATAAAAAACTTTTAAAACCAATAAAAAGAAGAATTGTGTTTAGAGTCAAAATAGAGTACAATGACTATAAAATATGCTTCTACTATGTTTTAATGAAGCGGTAAACTATGAATGCGGGAGGAAATCTGGGAATGAAGAGAGCTATAACTATTATTCTGACTCTTTGTATGGTAATCATGATGCTTTCCGGCTGCGGTGGCGGCAATGCCGGGAATGTAATCAAAATTGGCGTCTATGAGCCTTCTTCTGGCGACAATGGTGCCGGTGGAAAGCAGGAAGTTCTCGGGATAGAATATGCTAATTCCGTTCTGAACTCTGTGGAAATCGGCGGAAAGAAATATGAGTTAAAGCTTGAAATCGTTGATAATGAGTCTTCCAATGACAAGGGCCCCTCTGCGGCGGCAAAATTGGTTAGCGCAAAATGTTCCATTGTTCTCGGTTCGTATGGTTCCGGTGTTTCAATAGCGGCAAGTGACGTATTTGGAAATGCAGGAATTCCTGTAATCGGTGTCTCTTGTACAAACCCACAGGTTACAGAAGGAAATACACACTATTTCCGTATTTGTTATCTTGACCCGTTCCAGGGTACAGTCCTTGCAAATTTTGCTGTGGATGAATTCAAGGCAAAAAAAGCCTACATATTGACAAAACTTGGGGATGACTATTCAGTAGGTCTCGGCAACTATTTCAAAGTAGCATTTGAATCTCTCGGTGGAACTGTTGTTGAGGAAACTTTCCAGGAAGGCAACAGTGATTTTACAGCATACCTGACTACTGCAGTTAACGAAAAAGCTGATGTTATTTTTGCTCCTACCTCCACTGAGGCAGCTTCTTTGATTATTGGGCAGGCTGTATCACAAGGCATAAAAATTCCTTTCCTGGCTGGTGATACATGGGACAGCTCAGTTATTCTGGATGCTGCAAAGGGTTCAGACAGCAAAATTTTTGTATCAACCTTCTTTGACGAAGGTGATGACTCAGCTGCAGGTTCAAAATTTGTAACTGATTTTAAGAAGTGGTTAAATGATAACCCCGAGAAATTAAAGAATAACGGTGGTAATGACATTGTAGCGGCTGTTTCAGCATTGGGTTACGATGCTTATATGGTTGCTGTCAAAGCTATAGAAGCGGCCGGAAGCCCGGACCCCAAGAAAATTAATGAAGTTCTATGGGGAGTTACATATTCCGGTGTTACAGGCGATATTGCTTTTGATGATATAGGCGATGCTATACGTGATGTTGCTTATATTAAGAGCGCGAACAATTCTGACGGTTCATGGAACTTTGTAGCAATACAAAGTGTTAAATAGATATTTAGTTCAAGCGTGTTAAGCGGGGGGTATCCCCCCGCCCATGCCTTTATCACAAGCTGAAAGACTAATTAGCTACCTTGAAAGGATTGGTTCCTTAAGGTAAACACTTCTTTTCGAAACAGCTGCAAACGGAGGTTCTGATGGAATTCTTAAACACAAATCTCCCTTACATATTGGCAGGTATATCGGTGGGGGGACAGTATGCTTTAATTGCCATAGGGTATACCATGGTATATGGAATACTCAGGCTAATTAACTTTGCTCATGGCGATATTTTTATGGTTGCAGGTTTTGCAATGGTATACCTTTCTGCCAGCTTGCCCCTGTATATATCCATCCCTATGACCATCATAATTACAGTAGTGTTAGGCTTTGCAGTAGAACGCATGGCATACAGACCTCTTCGTACAGCACCGCGAATGTCAATAATGATTAGTGCCATTGGAGTGTCTTACTTACTGCAAAACTGTGCATGGTATATAACAAGCGGTTTGGCAAAACAATACCCTACAATACCATGGATTAGTGAATCAATTTCTATAGGTACTGCAACAACAAAAATAGTTACGGTAATTACACCTGTTCTCACTCTTGTTTTGGTAATAGCTTTGGTTATATTAATTAAATATACAAAAATTGGTATGGCAATGAGGGCTATGGCAAAGGACTTTGAAACCAGCCGGCTCATGGGAGTAAAAATAAATTCAGTAATAAGTTTTACATTTATTATAGGCTCATTTCTCGCGGCCATAGGTTCACTGCTCTATTTTACAAACTATGCCACGGTTACACCAATTGCTGGTGCGATGCCGGGATTAAAAGCTTTTGTAGCTGCGGTGTTCGGCGGTATCGGAAGCATACCCGGTGCTGTCATTGGAGCGTTTATAATAGGCATATGTGAGAATGTCATCAAGATGTTTGGATGGACAACATTTTCGGATGCCTTTACTTTTGCATTGCTGATAATCATTCTTGTCGCAAAGCCAACCGGGCTATTCGGTGAGAAATCTACAGATAAGGTATAGGTAAGTGATATGAATGAAAAAAATATAAATATAAATGGAGAAATTACTCCCCCCGATAAAAAAAATATATTTTTTAAATCTGTTGTAGGGTTTTTAAGAAAAAATTGGATTGGATTTACACTTTTAGCTGCACTTTTCGCAATTATCTTTATTTTGGAGCAAGTGCTGTCATCTTCATCCATGCTTTTTGTGGTTTTGAAAAAGGGAGCTATTTATGCTCTTGTTGCAGTGTCCATGAATCTATTAAATGGTTTTACCGGTCTTTTTTCATTGGGGCAAGCAGGATTTATGCTTATCGGTGCATATACCTATGCGATATTTACAATCCCAGCGGAGGCCAGGACTGCTGTATACCAGTATTTTGACGGCGGAATTATTAATTTCACAGTTCCTGTTCCTATCGCTCTCATAATGGCCGGGCTCGCTGCGGCATTATTTGCATATCTTGTAGGGCTTCCTGTTCTGAGATTGAAAAGTGACTATCTGGCTATTGCCACGTTGGGCTTTGCGGAAATTATACGTGCTTTTTTCCAGTGGGACAAGTTGGGCCCTGTTACTAACGGCTCAAATCTGCTAAGAAGATTCCCTGTATTCTCCTCAACCTTATATCCTTTTATTGTATCCGGAATTTGTATCGCAATAATAGTTTTACTTATTAATTCATCTTATGGACGTGCTTTTAAAGCAATTCGGGATGATGAGGTTGCTGCTGAGGCTATGGGAATAAATCTGGCAAGGCATAAACAGCTGTCTTTTACTGTCAGCTCGTTCTTTGCGGGAGTGGGAGGAGCTCTCCTGGCCATGTATCAGACGACAGTACAGGCTGCCGCATTCAAATCGGCAATGACATATGAGATACTCCTTATTGTTGTTATAGGTGGTATCGGGTCAGTTACCGGAAGCTGTTTATCTTCGTTTCTGTTTATTGCTTCCAGTGAATGGTGGCTAAGATTTTTAGACAGCGAAACATACATTGGCAGCTTCAAATTACCGCTATTGGCGTCAGGTTTCAGAAAGGTCGTATTCTCGATTATAATTATGGTTGTTGTTCTGTTTTACAGCAGAGGAATCATGGGAACAAATGAAATTTCTGTTGATGCCTTACTCCGATTTTTCAGAAAGCTGTTTAGAAAAGACAGTAAGGGGGAGGCAGCGTAAATGATGGAAAATATCTTACATACAGAAAAAATAACAATGCAATTTGGTGGTGTTGTCGCGTTATATAACCTGACAATTGACGTTAACAAAGGTGAAATAGTTGCTTTAATAGGACCTAACGGAGCAGGCAAGACTACAGCATTTAACTGTATAACAGGAGTGTATGAGCCGACCAACGGCAGTGTCAGTTTCTGCGGGGAAACAATAGTATCAAATCATCCGCAGGGAAGAATGAAGAAACTATATTTAGGGGAAGAAGATAAAGAGAAATTAAGGGTAATAAGGCCAACACCTGATAAAATCACAAAGCTTGGTATTGCACGTACTTTTCAGAATATCAGACTGTTTAAAAGCCTTACAGTATTTGAAAATGTACTTGTTGCAAAACATATGAGGGCAAAACAAAATGTTCTGACCGCGACATTAAGACTGAATTGGCGTGAGGAAAAACGGGCAAGAGAGGAAAGCCTGGCACTGTTAGAGGAGCAAGGTTTGCTTCAGTACAAAGATGATCTGGCAAGCAGTCTTCCGTATGGCTTGCAACGGCGTCTTGAAATATCCCGGGCTTTGGCAACAGAACCAAAACTTTTGCTGTTGGATGAGCCTGCTGCCGGGATGAATCCGCAGGAGACACAGGAGCTGGCGGAGTTTATAGTAAAAATTAAGAACAAGTATGACCTCACAGTTCTTATGATTGAGCATCACATGGATTTGGTAATGCAAATTTCAGACCGAATTTATGTTCTGGACTTTGGAAAGCTTATTGCTCACGGCACGCCTGGTGAGGTGCAAAAGAATCAGCGTGTTATCGATGCATATCTGGGGGTGGCCGATGATGCTTAAAATTAGCGACTTAAAAGTAAATTATGGCGGTATTGAAGCGGTTAAGGGGATATCCTTTACAGTACCCGAAAAGAGTATTGTAACATTGATAGGTGCAAATGGGGCAGGAAAGAGCACTACACTCAGAACCATTGCGGGCCTTGTTAAACCTCAGAGCGGGAAAATAGAGTTTTTAGGTGAGGATATAACAGGCAAAGGGGTTGAAGATATTGTATCCCGTAATATTACCATGGTTCCCGAGGGAAGAAAGATTTTCCCTGATCTGACTGTGCTGGAGAACCTTAAAATTGGTGCCTATCTCCGAAAAGATGATATTACCGACGACTTGAACTATGTATTTGACCTTTTCCCTCGTCTTAAAGAGAGAACCTGGCAGCATGGAGGGACACTATCAGGTGGAGAACAACAGATGCTGGCGGTTGGCAGGGCACTTATGAGCCGTCCTAAGCTAATGATGATGGATGAACCGTCATTGGGGCTTGCACCTCTTGTTGTTCGAAACATTTTTGAGATAATACAGGAAATTAATAAGCAAGGTGTGACAATCCTGCTTATTGAACAAAATGCAAATATGGCCTTAAAAGTAGCCGATATAGGTTATGTTCTTGAAACAGGGCGCATCACTCTTTCGGGTACAGGACAGGAGCTTCTGGCAAACGAAGGGGTCAAAGCGGCATACCTGGGAACTTAACATTTGTTTTTAATGAAATCCTTCGCTTTTGCGAAGGATTTTTTTGTCTTTAACAGAAGGCGACAATAATATACCGTATACTCCATGAGCAAGGTATCATAAGACATTTGTCATTTTAT
This sequence comes from Clostridiaceae bacterium, assembly GCA_012523685.1. Taxonomy (GTDB): domain Bacteria; phylum Bacillota; class Clostridia; order DSM-8532; family DSM-8532; genus DTU059. The sequence continues at coordinate 12,420 of JAAYTR010000151.1, forward strand.
GTGTTAGTGAAAAATCTTACCTACTGTCATTTTGAGCGATAGCGTTTATATAAAGATCCTTCGACTTAGCTGTGCTCAGGATGACAGTAAGGGCGAGTGAAGTCCCAATTTCCCACGTAAAAGATTATTAATGATATAATATGACCAGAAGGGAGATGAAAAAATTGGATATCAACACTTTCAAAAATCTTCTGGACAATTCTGATAACATTGTATTCTTTGGCGGTGCGGGAGTGTCAACAGAGAG
>JAAYTR010000152.1 GCA_012523685.1 Clostridiaceae bacterium
TAAGTTGAATAGATTATTTAAAACAACAAACAGGGTAATAAAGACCCCTGAACCGATTATATTAAAATATAAATGAACCAATGCCGCACGGCGGGCGTTTTTATTTGCACCGACTGACGATATTAAAGCAGTAACGCAAGTTCCTATGTTTTGCCCCATTATTATGGGTATAGCCGTACCCATTGTAACTTGTCCCGTAGCCGATAAAGCCTGCAGAATACCAATTGAGGCTGAAGAGCTTTGAATTATACCTGTTATTACGGCACCGGCTATCACACCAAGTATCGGATTTGAAAAAATAAGCAGCAGATTACGAAAGCCTTCCATTTCACCCAATGGCCGGACAGCTGCCGACATTGATTCCATTCCATAAATCAACGTGGCAAAGCCAAGTAGAATTAAACCAATATCCTTCTTTTTTTGACTTTTTATAAACATATAAAAGATAATACCGATGAGGGCTAAAATAGGAGTAAAAGAAGCGGGTTTTAGTAATTGAACAAAAATATTGCTACCTTGGATACCAGCCAGACTCAAAATCCATGCCGTCACAGTTGTACCTACATTTGCTCCCATAATAACATGAATTGCCTGCTTTAATGTCATTATGCCGGAATTTACAAACCCCACCACCATTACTGTGGTTGCAGAAGAGCTTTGTATTATAGCTGTTGCAGCCACGCCCATCAAAAAACCGTTAAGCTTTTTTGATGTTAGATGCTCCAATAAGCTCTTGAGTTTGTTGCCTGCACTTTTTTCCAGACCTGTCCCCATCAGGTTCATACCGAACAGAAACAATGCCAATCCGCCTATCAACTCTAGAAAGCCAAATAAATCCATATGTCCACCTACAAATTTGCAAAATCAGACAAAATTATATCATATTTTTGACCTTAATAAAATGCTATTTTGAAATTGTTCTATTTAACATTCCTCTATTCATAATTTTTATTACAAACCTTATTTTTCTACATTGAGGTACGAAAAAGGCAAATTTGGATAATATGTTTAATAGATAATATATTTAATAATAATAGAAAACTATACTGGAAAATCATTCAACAATATAAGAGATAATATACTCTGTATTCTTTTCAAGAGCTATGTCCGGGGCTTGATCAATCCACTTACCCGTCAATCCAAGCTCCTGGATCATAATTTCAAAATGACACATAGCAATACCTATATCCAGCCTTTGTATATCGTATCCCAACGCCTCTTTATAGCCAAGTGCTCTACATAAGTAAAAGTGAAACATCGCACCGTTTTTGACGATTCTCCATGGTTGTTTGTTTCTAGCCGAAGGAGCTATTCTAACCATGTCAAATACTTCAGTAAACCTATCTTCGGCATCTCTCTTAAGAGGTTTTCCAAAGTCCCCGTCAAAGAACAATTCCGACCAGTCTTTCCGGTTTACAGAGCCTGCACTCTTTACAAATACCGAATCAATAAAGTTCCTTTTTTCTTTGGCATATCCTACAGGGGTTACTACCGGAATCATTTCATTTTCATTTAACCCTACAGCCTTTGCAAAGTTTGATCTATTAAAGGTGCCGCCGAGCCAACATGTTCCTAAACCCAAAGATGTAGCATATAAAATTATTTTTTCAAAAGTATAGCCCAGGTTTTCTTCATATCTGAAGACTTTCTCTGTTACCCCGCAAATAAATGTTTTCGCACCACTAATAACTCCGTAGGTACCGAGCTTTGTTTGTGGACTCATATCATCCGTATCCAACATTATAAATCTTGTTTTAACCTCAAACGGGGAGGCCACATCAGCTATATAATTTTCTAACTTATCCTTCAATTCCTGAGATATGGGTTCATCTTTGTATGTTCGAATGGATCTTCTCTGTGAAATCACTTGTTTGATGTTCATATAAAATGATCCTCCTTGAAATTTTCTACTTCTTTTTTCATTTTTTCACCTTCTGCTTTATTTACTGATCCTTTAGCTCTGCGCTTTCTTAAGTAAAAATAAAGTCCTCCAACACAAATAATAACGCCCATTATGGCAGGCTTAAGAATGGACAGTCCGGCTTCTCCGCTGAAAATAACACTCCAGAGAACCTTCAGGACTGCTGCCCCGATTACAACACCTAACAGCCATTTCCAGCTTCTCTTCCATGCAGCGATAATAAGCATTACAAAGAAAATAGGCACTAATAAACTCATTAATATTTTTGGGGTGGTCCAGGCACCCTTTAAATATTCCATCTCATAGGACAGAAACGATAATACTTCGGGACTGCTTTCAGCTGGTACCGGAAACCAGAACATACTGGTGAACAGTGCAAATATGGATACAAATATTCCCGTTAAGCTTTTCTTAAATGCAAAAATTACTATTGGTATAATAAAGAGAGGTCTAATATACCAGCTTAAAATGTTATGATGTCTTTCAAACGCCCAGCTAAAGAAAATGTCATTTGTCAAAAAAACTGTTATAAATATTACTGTAGCAGCTGCAAATAACATACCTAATATTAAATCCAACTTCTTACTCATAGCTAATTTACTCCTCTAAAGTATTATATTAACTTAAAACACTTATCTAAAACAAACAATTATTGTAAAGATGAATTTTATATGCTATTCGGAAAGTTGATGGATCGTATTATTAAAGCCTTCACGGCTCTACCGCAAAGGCTTTCTCAGAAGGATAAAATATTATGCTATATCACTCTCTGGCACTTCATGATGTCCCATGGATAGTTTATCATTAATAATATGTTGTAGTATTGTTTCTCCCAGCCGTTCAACAGTTCTGCCTTCTGCCCTTAAATCGCGTTTTAAGGCAGCAGACGCAATATTAATTAATGCTGTACAAATTGGAGTGTTGACATTTAGTTTTATTCCAAGAGTTTCGAGAAGAACCAACCCCTGAGGGACATCCTCTGAAATATACCTTGAATCAACCTCAGTAGGCCCTTTTGCCCGGGTAGGCATTCCTGCATACCAGAAGAAAACTTCTTTTGCATCTCTTGTATCATCTAAAGTATTCCGATATTTACAGGCTTCTACATA
>JAAYTR010000153.1 GCA_012523685.1 Clostridiaceae bacterium
ATCAGATATGCTCTGTTTTGAAGTTTCCAGCTTGTTATCTATGCTCTGACCTGTCTCAAAAAGCTCATTTGTGTTCTTATTAATACTTCCAATGGTATCCATAAGCTTTTGATTTGCCATAAGCTGTTTATTGCTCTTATGTGCATAATCATCCAAAGTGCCAACTACCTGTTTTACTCTGTCGGTTATATCCTCAATTGACTGATACAGATCAGATATGCTTTTAGCACCCTGTTCTACTCCGCTTACGCCCTCATCCATGTTCTGGACGGTCCATTGAATGCGTTCTTGAATATCGTTTAACTGTTTTTTGATTGCTTTTGCAGCATTACCACTGGCATCGGCCAGTTTCCTTATTTCATCGGCCAATACCGCAAAGCCTCTGCCCTGGTCTCCGGCCTTGGCAGCTTCAATAGCGGCATTTAGTGCCAACAGATTGGTTCTCTTGGCTATCTGAGTTATGGTATTGGTTATTTCCTCAATTCTTTCTGATGAACCTTCAAGCTGTTCTATTTGCTGAGCGATATCCTTCACCGTTTCAGACGCTTTTATTATAGTCTCTTTTGCTTCCTGTGCGGCCTTCTTGCTTCTCTCGGTAGAAACAATGGCTTCCTGAGTTACGGCGACATCCAGCTCCACGGACTCAAATATATCATCTGCTTTAACTTCGCTTATTTCAACAGGGTTTTCTTTAAACCGTTGCAAGAGTTCCTGCATTCCTGCAGCCATACTGTTCAGTAATTCTTTATTGTTCATAAAGCTGCCGAGTAATTCATTACGCAATTTTTCTATATTCTCACTAACAGAAGCAGTCTCGTTGAGGATTTGTTCCCGGGTATCCAAAACAGCATTGACGCTTTTTGCAATCTGAGAAAACTCCGGATCTGAAGGTATCTTTATTCTGGATTTTAAATCACCGGTTTCAGCTTTTTTAAGTTGCCCCGACATCTGTTTAATAGGTTCTATAATTGATTTGCTAACTATAAAAGCAATAAGAATGCCAAAAAATATTGATACAACCGACATAATAATTATCCCGGGGATAATATAGCCTTCAATATTTCTGGACTTAATTATATTCTCGTCAAAACTGGTTTGCAGTTTCTGATCAAGGGTTACAAAAAGCGGAATCAATTCTTCTCTTGTGCTGTTTATATCCCTTATGCCATCGACTTTTTTATCAGCCATTGCACTCCTCAAGTCTGACAACATTGTGTCAAGAGAAGATGCAGCTGCATCAAGTTTACTTATATCTAAATTATTCCGGTTTTCTATACTATCAATTTTTTCTCTGAATGCGGGCACTTTTTCGCTGATTACATTCTCCAGCATGGACTGGTCCCTGGAAAAGCTGCTTAAAGCCGCCAGAGTTCTGATTTCCTGAGCAGATAATATTAAGTCTGTCAATAAGCTCCTCTGCTCAAGGGCATAGGTTATGGCACCGGTATCTAATTTTCCAAACTCATAAACGAGGGAGTCAAGCTCTGAATTTAAATTGCTGCCCCGATTCAAAATATTGTTTAAATTACTTAATACAGCATTCTTTTCTTTTTCCAAATTATCCTTTTTAGTTGATAAATTGTAATCAGGAATATCCTCAATATTAACTGCTGGTAATTCTGCAGATTCAGCCGCATTAATCAAAAGAGACATCAACGTGTTAAGTGCACTTTGACTTTCATTAATATACCTGTCCACATCAATTGAAAAAGTGTTTACAGATGCATTAACCTGGCCGGTTTCATCAAGTATTTCTTCCAGCTCAGTTTTGATAGCGGCAGCAGTATTACTCCGGCTGTCGATTTCATCTTCCAGGTTACCCAGCAAATTATTAAGTTCTGCCAGGTTTTCATCGCTTAGTACAACAACAGAATTTATTAAATCTTCCCAATGCTTAACTGTACCGGAAACAGAAGTTAAGAGCTTTTCCTCGTATGTATCTGTAATACCTGGTTTTATTAAAGAATCATAGCTTCGGGTTATAAGGCTCTCTTTTTCCAGGACTGAAGAGATAAGACCCTGGACTTCCTGAACTGCTATGGGTTCAAGCACCTCAAATGTACTGATATCTGCTAAAATATCATTGCAT
>JAAYTR010000154.1 GCA_012523685.1 Clostridiaceae bacterium
AACACCGGTTGTTGTGCAGCTTTTGGTGTTCTATTATGTAATTTTTCCGCTTATAGGATTAAAAATTCCAGCTGTTAATGTCTGCGTTCTGGTATTTGGTTTAAACAGTGGTGCATATGTTTCGGAAATTATGAGAGGCGGTATTATGTCAGTGGATTCGGGGCAGATGGAAGCTGCCCGGGCTGTAGGCTTAAGCTACGGTGTTTCCATGATTAAGGTTGTGGTTCCTCAAGCGGTTAAGAATATACTGCCGACCCTGGGCAACGAGTTTATTGCTCTGATAAAAGAGACCTCAGTAGTCAGCTTCGTAGGTGCTGCCGATTTATATGTTGCCTTTAATTATATAGGCACTAACAGTTATGAATTCATGGTTCCATATCTTGTTATGGCATTAATTTATATTGTACTGGTAATGGGGATTGCATTGCTTATAAGAATAATGGAAAGGAGCCTGAGAAAAAGTGATAGACGTAATTGATTTAAAGAAGCATTACGGTAGCTTAGAAGCCCTTAAAGGAATTACAAACACCATTCGCGAAGGCGAAAAAGTTGCAATAATAGGCCCTTCCGGAAGTGGTAAGAGTACTTTTCTTCGTTGTCTGAATTGTATGGAGGATCCCACAAGCGGTAAAATAATTTTTCAAGGTGTTAACATTGCAGATATGAAGGTTGATATAAATATTCACCGCCGCCATATGGGGATGGTCTTTCAGCAATTTAATCTATTTAATAATAAAACAGTGATTGATAACATAATGTTGGCTCCTCTATATATAAAGACCTCTGATCTTCGCAATAAGAAAATTAAAAACTTCTTTATAAAACTGCGAAATATATTTACAAGCAACAAAAAGTCTTTGTATGAGATAAATACTACAAAGGCACAGATTAAAGAAGAGGTAAAAGCTAATGCTATGCGTCTTTTAAAGAGAATAGGTTTAGAGGAAAAAGCAAATGTTTTTCCTTCTACACTTTCGGGTGGACAGAAGCAAAGAATTGCTATAGTCCGTGCCCTGGCTATGAACCCGAAAGTAATGCTCTTTGATGAACCTACATCTGCCTTAGATCCTGAAATGGTAGGTGAGGTATTGGATCTGATTAAACAGTTGGCGGACGAAGGAATGACAATGGTTATTGTTACTCATGAAATGGGTTTTGCAAGGGAGGTAGCCACTCGGGTAATATTTATGGATGAAGGCATGATTGTTGAAGAAAATACACCCGAAGAGATATTTTCCAATCCTCAAAATCCCAGAACAAAAGAGTTTTTATCCAAAGTATTGTAACAGGTCTCCAAAATTAAATGGTTATCCATATGTTATTTATGCATACAAAAGAACCCGTTATACATGCTGTAGCCTGTGGAACGGGTTCCTGTTTTATAAGAAAACTTAACCTTAGTGATATTATACAGTTCGGCTTTTTGATTTCGAGTATACATCGAATGCAACTGCGGCCAACAAAACAAAACCTTTTATTGCCTGTTGCCAGTCAATTTTAACACCCAGAATTGACATACCATTATTCAATATACCCATCAGAAGTCCTCCAACTATAGCCCCTATAACTGTTCCGACACCACCTGAGGTTGATGCCCCGCCTATATAGCAGGAAGCTATCGCATCCATCTCAAAGTTCTGACCAGATTTAGGAGTAGCTGAATTCAATCTTCCGGTAAATACAATTCCGGCAAGAGCAGCTAAAAAGCCCATATTAACATAAACCCAGAATAAAACTTGCTTGGTTTTTACACCGGACAGCTTTGCAGCTTTAGGATTACCGCCAAATGCGTAAATATGTCTACCGGGAATAGTTTTAGTTGTTATGAAAGAATATATCAATACCAGTATTACAACTAATATGAGAACTGCAGGAATACCTTTATACAGAGATAATAAATATGTAAAGGCATTAATAACAAGAGAAATGGCAGCAATCTTTAGTACGAACATTCTAAACGGTAATACTTCAAAATTATATTTTTTCTTGCTGTTTCTATTCTTTACTTCGCCTATGATGTAGAATATGGTAGCAATTATTCCTGAAAGAATTGCCAAAAAATTAATTCCGGCAATATTTGCTATATCGGGTACAAAACCAGCTGCTATGAATGTGTATTCGGCAGGCAGAGGAGCAAGGCTTGTTCCTTGCAATATAACCATAGTCAATCCTCTAAAAATCAGCATACCAGCCAGGGTTGCAATAAATGCAGGAACTCCCATATATGCAATCCAGAATCCCTGCCAGGCTCCGATTGCTATACCGATAGCAAGAGAAATAAGAATGGCCCATATAACAGGCATATCCATTTTTAGAATGAAGACCGCAGATACGGCACCAACGAATCCTGCTACTGATCCTACCGATAGATCAACATTTCCTCCGGTTAGAATACATAAAAGCATTCCTATTGC
>JAAYTR010000155.1 GCA_012523685.1 Clostridiaceae bacterium
GTAGTCGAGAAAATTGTTGAAGATCTTAAGTCGGGCAAAAAAGACCATGAAGACTTCTGGATCCGTATGGGACCAAGATATGTATTAATTCGATATTTTGCGGTGAGAAACTCTAAAGGGGAATACCTTGGTACTCTGGAAGTGACACAGGATATAAAACCAATACAGGAAATTACCGGAGAAAAACGGCTTCTGTCTGAATAGAAGAACAAAAAGGCCTTATGATATAGATTAATTATAATCATAAGGCCTTTTTAGCGGATACTTCCCTTTGTACTGTCTGTCAGGTTCTTGATCTTGTCATTCGTCTTCCGAAGATAAGGCTGATTACAAAGAGGCCAATAAATATATAAAATAGAACTTTCGCAATTCCGAACGACAAATTTGCTATTAGACCGAAACCAAACAAGCCTGCTAAAAGTGCCAATATAAAAAAGGTTATTGCCCATTTGATCATATGAATTCCTCCCAAAAAAATATCTATAAGGATTTTGTGTATTTTATCTGATTTATATACTGAAATCATTAAAAGGAATCATTTTTCAGTTTTTATAAGTTTTTAGCTAATAAATTTTAATAGAAAGGCAAAAATAACCGGTAAAATTTTTAACAATCTAAGGCTTTAGGCGAAATAATAAATATTGCACTATAAATCAAACTAATATATAATTATGACCAAGTAATAATATAGTTAACCATTTAACAATTTATTATGCACAAATCAACATATAAGTGATTTTCGAGGTGAAATAATGGCAACTTTTGAAAAAGTGAATGATCTTCACGCAAGGAAAGAACGACTTAAACAAGGCGGTGGAGAAAAAAGGATCGCAAAACAACATGATGCGGGAAAGAAGACCGCACGGGAAAGAATCAATCTATTATTTGATACAGGAAGTTTCGTGGAAATTGATGCTTTTGTCGAAGCCAGAGGCACGGACTTTGATATGCCAAATAAAAAGATTTCTGGTGATGGCGTAGTCACAGGTTATGGAACTGTTGACGGACGCCTTATATTTGTATCTTCTCAGGATTTTACGGTTATTGGCGGCTCCCTTGGCGAAATGCATGCAAAAAAGATTACAAAAGTAATGGACATGGCAATGAAAATGGGGGCTCCTTTTATAAGTATAAATGATTCAGGCGGAGCCCGAATTGAAGAGGGAATCGATGCATTGGGAGGTTTTGGTGATATCTTCTTCAGGAACACAATGGCTTCCGGTGTGATTCCTCAAATATCTGTAATATTAGGGCCTTGTGCAGGCGGAGCGGTGTATTCTCCAGCTATAACTGACTTTGTATTCATGGTAGACAAAACAAGTCATATGTTTATTACCGGCCCACAGGTTATTAAAGCTGTAACCGGTGAAGATGTGACGTTTGAAAAATTAGGTGGAGCAAATGCTCATAACACAATAAGCGGTGTTGCCCATTTTGAGTGCAAGGATGAAGAGAGTTGTTTTGAACAAATAAAGAAGCTCATTTCTTATCTGCCTGATAATAATTTAAGCGATCCGGACGAGATTTTATCGCAGGATGATATAAACAGGCTGGACGCAGAGCTCAATACCATAATACCTGATGATCCCAACAAGCCTTATGATATGCTGGATATCATTACAAGAGTTACAGATAATGCTGAATTCTTTGAGATTCACAAAGGGTTTGCCAGGAATATTATGGTTGGATTTTCTCACGTTGGCGGGAAAACAGTGGGAATAGTAGCAAATCAGCCAAAAGTAGCTGCAGGAGCTCTGGACGTCGACGCTTCCGACAAAGCTGCCAGATTTATACGTTTCTGCGATGCTTTTAATATTCCTCTTATTACCTTTACTGATGTTCCCGGATATCTTCCCGGTGTTAAACAAGAGCATAACGGAATTATCCGACATGGCGCAAAGCTGTTATATGCCTTCTCGGAAGCTACGGTTCCCAAAATAAATATTATAGTCAGAAAAGCTTACGGTGGTGCTTATATAGCTATGAACAGCAAACATTTAGGCGCCGATATGGTTTTGGCCTGGCCAACAGCAGAAATAGCAGTTATGGGTCCTGACGGAGCTGCAAATATCATATTTAAAAAGGAAATTGGGGAAGCCCAGAATCCTATTGAATTCAGAAAGCAGAAGATTGAAGAATACCGTGAAAAGTTTTCTAACCCGTATATCGCTGCTGCGAGGGGATATATAGATGATGTTATTGAGCCGGCTACAACCCGTCAGCGCATAGCAAGCGCGCTGGATATGCTGGCATCAAAACGTGAAACCAGACCTTCAAAAAAGCATGGTAATATACCGCTATAATCAGAATAATACAGTTAAAGCATTGGAGGATTATAAAATGAGAAAGTTTGTTGTAAATGTTAATGGTAATAGTTACGAAGTTGAAGTAGAAGAAGTAGGTGGCGCACCTGTTAGTTCACCTTATGCCGTAAAACCTGTTCAAGCCGCTCCAGTTTCTGCACCTGCGGCTCCCACACCGGCTCCTGCAGCACCTGCACCGGCTCCTGCAGCACCTGCACCCGCTCCTGCAGCACCGGTATCAACCGGAGCAGAGGGCTCTATAAAAATCACAGCTCCTATGCCGGGTACAATCCTGGACATAAAGGTAAAGGCTGGAGATAAAGTTCAAAAAGGCACCCTGGTTATCATCTTAGAAGCCATGAAGATGGAGAACGAAATACTCTCACCTAATGATGCTACTGTTGCTTCGGTTAATGTGACAAAAGGGCAGCAGGTTAACAGTGGAGATGTTATGTTGACATTGAATTAATTAAGAGGGAAGGTTATTAAGCTATGGGTATAAAAATTACAGATACAAGTTTGAGAGATGCGCATCAGTCCCTCATCGCCACGAGAATGACTACAGATGATATACTACCCATTGTCGAACTGATGGATAAGGTTGGTTATCATTCTTTGGAATGCTGGGGCGGAGCTACTTTCGACGCGAGTGTCAGATTTTTAAATGAAGATCCCTGGGAAAGACTCAGGAAAATCAGGGCAAAAGCAAAGAATACAAAGCTGCAAATGCTTTTAAGAGGCCAAAATTTATTAGGGTACAAGCATTATGCAGATGATGTTGTCGACTATTTTGTTCAGAAGGCAATAGCTAATGGTATCGATATCATCAGAATTTTTGATGCATTAAACGATCCAAGAAATATGGAACGGGCAATGAAAGCCTGTAAAAAAGAGGGCGGACACGCCCAGGCAGCTTTTTCATATACTATCAGCCCGTTTCACAGCCTTGAGCAATTTGTAAAGGATGCCAAGACATTTGTTGATATGGGAGCGGATTCCATTTGCATAAAGGATATGGCCGGACTATTAGTTCCTTATCAATCCTATGAGCTTGTAAAGGCTTTAAAAGAGAATGTAAAGGTTCCTGTTCAGTTGCATACTCACTATACCAGTGGTGTTGGTTCAATGACATATCTTAAGGGTATCGAGGCCGGTGCTGATGTGGTGGATTGCGCTATGTCCCCATTGGCAATGGGAACATCCCAGCCGCCGGAAGAGCCGTTGGTAGCTACCCTTCAAGGTACTCCCTATGACACAGGTTACGACATGAACCTTTTAAGTGAAATTGCTTCTTACTTTACGAAGCTTCGCGAGAAATACCTGGCCAGCGGTTTGCTGAATACAAAGGTTATGGGCGTAGATATTAATGCTTTGATATACCAGGTTCCCGGTGGAATGCTCTCAAATCTTGTTTCACAGTTGAAACAGGCCGGAAAAGAAGATCAACTCCTCGAAGTTCTTAATGAAGTGCCCAAAGTAAGGGAAGACTTAGGATATCCTCCACTAGTTACACCTACAAGCCAGATTGTTGGTACACAGGCAGTTTTAAATGTTGTTATGGGTGAACGCTATAAGATGATACCAAAGGAAACAAAGGGTGTTGTTAAAGGCGAGTATGGAAAAACACCTGCTCCTATTAAGGAAGAGATGGTTAAGAAAATTATTGGTGATGAGGAGCGTATTACATGCAGACCGGCTGATTTAATACCAAACGAATTGGATAAAATCAGAGAAGAAGCAGCCGAATATATTGAACAGGAAGAGGACGTATTGACCTACGCAATGTTCCCGCAAGTTGCGGCTAAGTTCTTTGAGTACCGAAAGGCACAAAAGTACAAGATTGATCCTGATATGGTGAATTATGAATACAGGATTCATCCATTGGGCTGATAACATAAGTGATTAAAAACAGGACAGGACGGGATACTCCCGTCCTGTTTTATAGGCACTTGCAGGAAATGAATCTCAGAATATGTGAAAAAATCAAAAATTTTATGCAAAACAATAGGAAACATGATACAATATTTTAGAAAAAAATGTGTATTAGCGGCAAGGAGTTGTTTTGATGGCGAAGATAACATTTGATTACAAAAATGCTCTAGGATTTATAAATGAGAATGAGGTTAAATATTTAGAAAATCAGGTAAATATTGCTCATGAAATGCTGCAAAATAAAACCGGCCCGGGTATGGACTACACGGGTTGGGTAGAGCTTCCAAATGACTATGACCGTGAAGAGTTTAACCGTATTATTAAAGCGGCGCAGCGAATCAGAGAAAACTCAGATGTACTTATTGTAATAGGTATCGGCGGATCATATTTAGGTGCAAGAGCAGCTATTGAGGCATTATCCCATTCTTTTTACAATATGCTTCCAAAGGATAAGCGAAATGGTCCCGAGATATACTTTGCGGGTAATCACATTAGCGCCGACTATCTTGCTGATTTAATGGATCTGATTGAAGGAAAGGATTTGTCGGTTAATGTCATTTCAAAGTCAGGGACAACTACCGAGCCTGCCATTGCATTCAGGATATTCAAGGAATACATGGAAAATAAGTACGGGAAAAATGGAGCAAAAAGTCGCATATATGCCACAACTGATAAACATAAGGGGGCACTAAAAACTCTGGCAGACAAAGAGGGATACGAAACTTTCGTCATTCCTGATGATGTAGGCGGACGCTTTTCTGTGCTGACTGCCGTAGGCTTATTGCCTATTGCAACAGCCGGAATAGATATAACAGAGATGATGAAGGGTGCTCGTGATGCTTATAATGAATGTAACAGGCCATTTGTGGAAAATGATTGTTATAAGTATGCATCGGTAAGAAATTGTCTTTACAGAAAAGGCAAGACTACAGAAATATTGGTTAATTATGAGCCTTCTATGCATTTTGTTACCGAATGGTGGAAACAGCTTTTTGGTGAAAGTGAAGGAAAGGACCAAAAAGGTATATTCCCAGCCGGGGTGGATTTTTCAACAGATCTTCACTCTATGGGACAGTATATACAAGACGGGCTTCGAAACATTTTCGAGACTGTCATCAATATCGAAAACAGCCGGAAATCAATAAAAATGTTCAGTACCGATGATGATTTAGATAAGCTTAATTATCTTGCAGGTAAAGAGATGGATTTTGTAAACAAGATGGCTATGCAGGGAACCATTTTGGCTCACAATGACGGTGGTGTTCCAAATCTTATGATAAGCATACCTGAGATGAATGCCTACTGGTTTGGTTATATGGTATACTTCTTTGAGAAAGCCTGCGGAATCAGCGGATATTTGCTTGGTGTGAATCCTTTCGATCAACCGGGGGTTGAGGCTTACAAAAAGAATATGTTTGCACTTCTTGGTAAGCCCGGATATGAAAAGGAGAAAGCTGAACTTGAACAGCGTCTGTAAGCTCGTTTAATTTTTCTTGATTTAAAAGCTTCAATATGCTACAATATAAAACGCTGTACAAACGAATCGGAGGGTTTAAATATTATGAGTGTTTGGGCAATTATTGTAAATATTATTTATTTGATTATCTGTCTTGTAATAATTGCGGTTGTACTTTTACAAGCCGGTCGCTCAGCAGGAATCAGTGGTTCTATAGCCGGCGGCGCAGAAACTTTTTTTGGTAAGAATAAGGCACGTGCATATGAGCAAATCCTTAGTAAATATACAGGCTGGATTGCCATCTTGTTTGTTATTGTTTCTGTGGCCCTTGTTTTCTTACTGTAGTATTTGATATGTTGAAAATAAGGCTATACATGTTGACAAACATGTATAGCCTTTTGCTATTTTTTTATGTTGATATGGCTGTTAATTTAAATCCAATCCCTACTGGTTAAGGCCCGGGAAGGATGTTTCATATGGAGGTGAAGCTTATGCCTGAATTCAAATTAAGATCCGATTATAAACCTACGGGAGATCAGCCCGGGGCAATTGACACTCTTGCCAGTCTGATAAATCAAGGAAGCAAACACCAGACCTTACTTGGTGTTACCGGATCAGGAAAAACCTACACAATTGCTAATGTGATTGAGAGAGTACAAAAGCCAACCTTAGTACTGGCACATAATAAAACTCTTGCAGCCCAGTTATGTAATGAGTTTACCGACTTTTTCCCGGATAATGCTGTTGAGTATTTCGTCAGTTATTACGACTATTATCAGCCTGAGGCATATATTCCCTCGACTGATACTTATATAGAAAAAGATTCTTCCATAAATGATGAGATTGATAAACTCAGGCATTCAGCTACAGCTGCTCTTTTTGAGAGAAGAGATGTAATTATTGTAGCCAGTGTATCCTGTATCTATGGTCTGGGTGACCCGGAGGACTATACAGATCTGATGATTTCTTTACGTCCGGGCATGGTAAGAGACAGGGACGAAATCATCCGAAAACTGGTCGATATTCAATATACACGAAACCAATTCGATTTTAAACGAGGAACCTTCCGCGCCATGGGTGATGTTTTGGATATATTTCCGCCATCTTCCTCCAATACGGCTTTAAGGGTTGAGTTCTTTGGTGATGAGATTGAGAGGATAACTGAGATAGATGTACTTACAGGGGAAGTTAAGGGCTTAAGGTCTCATATTGCAGTTTTCCCGGCATCACATTTTACCACAAAAAGAGAAAAGATGGAGAGAGCTATTAAAAGCATTGAAGCTGAGCTTGAGGAACAGATAGAGTATTTTAAAAAGAATGGCAAGCTGGTGGAAGCCCAAAGAATTGAGCAACGAACCAGATACGATATTGAAATGATGCGGGAGATAGGATTCTGCCAGGGAATTGAGAATTATTCCAGGCATATTAGCGGGCGCCAGCCTGGAAGCGCACCATATACCTTGATTGATTATTTCCCGAAGGATTTTTTGTTGGTTATAGATGAATCCCATGTTACTGTACCTCAAATTGGAGCCATGTATCAGGGTGACCGTTCCAGAAAAGAGTCCCTGGTTGAATATGGTTTTAGATTACCTTCTGCTTTTGATAACCGTCCATTGACATTTGATGAGTTTAAAGAGAGGATAAATCAAGTAATATATGTAAGTGCAACACCTGCCAATTATGAAAAAAATCTTTCTACGAAAATAGTGGAGCAGCTTATCAGACCTACCGGGCTGGTAGATCCAAAAATTACGGTAAAACCCGTCAAGGGGCAAATTGATGATCTTCTTTACGAAATTGGCGAAACCACTAAAAGAGGTTTAAGAACTTTAGTGACCACACTAACCAAAAAGATGGCCGAAGATCTGACAAAATATATGGACGACATGGGTGTAAGGGTAAAATACCTTCATTCTGACATAGATACCCTCGAACGCCTTGAAATAATAAGGGATTTGCGCATGGGTGAATTTGACGTGCTGGTAGGAATTAATCTTTTGAGAGAAGGCCTGGACTTGCCGGAGGTTGCTCTAATCGCTATTCTGGATGCCGATAAGCAGGGCTTTTTAAGATCGGAAACATCTCTTATACAGACTATTGGAAGAGCTGCCAGAAATGTTGAGGGCAGAGTAATCATGTATGCCGATACTATAACAACCGCTATGGAAAAAGCAATTGAAGAAACCAACCGGCGTCGTAAAATTCAGGAACAATACAATAAGGAGCATAATATTACTCCGCGTTCTATCCAAAAGGCGGTTCACAATGTTATTGAAGCCACTAAATCTGCAGAGGACATTGATGTTTATAAAAAAAGCAGGAAGACAGAAGCAGAAAATCTTGATAAACATACTTTAAAGACTTTGATTGAAAACCTTACAAAAGATATGAGACAAGCTGCCAGAGAGCTTGAATTTGAGCATGCGGCTGTACTGAGGGATCAGATTGAGGAGTTAAAACGCATATTGGAGTCATAAATGTGTTAAACTGCTGCTGTTATTAAAGCGATGAAATAACAGCAGCAGTGGTTAAATATAATACATGCTTAATAGGAGAAATAATATGAGTTTGCTGCCTGAAAAAATCCATCAATCCTGGAGTGATTTTTTATCATCAGATATTTTACATATGATCAAAGTAATAGAAAACCAGCTGGAAGGAAGATTTTATCCTGAAAGGCATAGAGTTCTCCGCTTTCTCGAGACTGATGCGAGCGCTTTAAAAATAATAATCCTGGGTCAGGATCCTTATCCTGAAAAAGGAAAAGCAACAGGCAGAGCTTTTGAAGTTGGTGGATTAAACACGTGGGAAGAGCCATTCCGGCAGGTTTCTCTAAAGAATATAATCAGACTGATCTATAAGGCAGAAAAGGGAATAGCTGATTACGATGATATCCCAAAATTCTCTTTTATATCAAAAGAGATAAAAGAAGGTAACTTTAATATTGCAAATCCGCCTGATTTGTTTGAGAGCCTGGAGAAGCAGGGCGTTCTTTTTCTTAATACATGTTTTACAGTATATCCCGGAAAACCCCTTAGCCATACAGAAATTTGGCATGAATTTACAAAGAAACTGCTCTCGTGGTTATCAAACAGTTCCCCCGATCTTATATGGTTTTTATGGGGAAAAAATGCTCAGGAATTTAAAACCATTATTCAAAGTGGTAAATTTTATGAATCCCGTCATCCGATGATGTGTTCAAAAAAATATGAAGATGACTTTTTAAAGAGTAATTGCATATTTGACACCAGAAAAGCAGTGAACTGGCTGGGAATCTAAATACCATTTTTATCCTGTGAATGTCACAATAAGGATTTTTTGTAAGGCATAAGAGTTTCACATGCAGGTTAACTTATGATTGTAGCATTGCATGTGGAGCGTGATTTATTTGTTGAAAAAAATCCTGAGACCGAAATTTATTATATTTGTCATACTACTTATGGCCCTGGTGTCATATATTATCACTTTGTTTGTGTTACCCGGAAGTATAACTCTTTTAGCTGGTGAGAATTATAAAATATCACTTAGATCTCCTTTGTTTTTGCAGATTCGTTCTCAAAGCAAAATTTTACGGGTCAGCGACAGTCAAGATACTTCCATTTCTGCGTTTGAAAAGCCGTATAGCATAATGGCTACCGAAGAGGGAGAAGCTGAGCTGGGACTTAGTGTGCTGGGAATTATCCCTGTGAAAACTGTTTCAGTACGCTCAATAGAAAGCCAAAGAGTCTATGCCAGCGGTGCTCCCATTGGCATAAAACTGAAAACAAATGGAATTATTATTATAAATGTTTCGGGAGTATTTCTGGATGACGGAACAAAAGTAGTACCAGCCGAAAGTGCGGGATTACTTGCCGGAGATGTACTTATTAAGGCCGGAGGGCAGGATTTAAAGAACATATCCGATTTGACAGGTGCAGTCAAAAATTCCGGAGGTAAACCGCTGGATATAATCTACAGAAGGCAGGATACCGAATATAAGACTACTATAACACCTGTAAAATCAGGTGACGATGATGAATATCGGATTGGGATATGGGTAAGGGACAGCTCGGCAGGTATAGGCACCCTCACCTTTATAAATCATACAAATAACGTATATGGTGCTTTAGGTCACGGAATCAATGACATAGATACGGGTTCGCTTTTGGAAGTTGGCTCGGGAACACTAATGAGATCAAATATCAAAGGTATTAAGAAAGGCGTAAAAGGTGCTCCGGGGGAACTTGAAGGCGATTTCTTAAATATTTCGGATATTATAGGGGATATTGAGCTTAACTGTGAATTTGGTATATATGGAAAGATTAGCGATGATATAAAGAAAGAAAAATTAGGGAAACTTTATGGTATTGGTTCGCACAGTACGGTAAAGCTTGGACGTGCAACAATACTAACTTGCATCAACGGTAATAAGGTTGATGAATACGAAATTGAAATTCAACGTATAGCGAAAAATGACTTAACCAGTTCAAAAAACATGGTTGTACAGATAACAGATAAAAGACTGTTGGATAGTACCGGAGGCATTGTACAGGGCATGAGCGGGAGCCCCATTATTCAGGATGGACGTTTAATTGGTGCAGTAACCCATGTATTTATAAATGATCCCATGCGCGGGTATGGAGTTTTTATTGAATCGATGTTGAATCAATCAGATGTTGTTGCTGGAAAGCAGCAATAGCGATTCTGTCAGTAACATTTTGAGTAAATTTGGATAATGTTTAATTAGATGGCAGACGTATTCAGCATTTGCTAAGATAATCCTGCGCAAAACGAATTCGTCGTTTTGCAGCATGTTTATGGTATAATGACCTCACCCGTTACCGAAATCTGAGATTTCGAAGTTTATCGCAGGCATTGAATCATAAAGCAGGTTGTCCTGCTAAGCAGGTCATGCCGTCTGCGCCGGCACATAGCAATAAATTGCTATGCCTGATCTTATGGTATAATCTATATTGATATTACTGATCGGGAGGTTCTTGTGGGATCATTACTGGATGACAGATGTATTGTAGAGGCAAAAATAAAAAGAGATACCTTTATTGCTATTCCTTCGTTAGATGCTTTTCCGGAGTTGGTTCATGGTTTTACAACGCGTTTCGGGGGTGTCAGTACCGGTGATTATGCCACCTTAAATCTTAATTTTAACAGGCCGGATCCGGAAAGCAATGTAAAAAAGAATTATGAAATATTGAGTAATGAGCTGGAAGTACCGTTGGATAATATGGTACTTTCACATCAGGTGCATGATAAAAGGATTCTTAAAGTGACAAAAGAGCATAGAGGAATGGGGATTGTCCGCGAAAGAAGCTATAAAAATATTGACGGACTGGTAACACAGGAACCCTGCTTAATGCTGGTGACCTATTATGCGGATTGCGTGCCGATATACTTCTATGATCCGGTCGATAAGGTTATAGGGCTTGCCCATTCAGGCTGGAGAGGAACACTACTTAATATTGGAGGAGAGACTGTCAGGGCTATGAAAGAGTCCTTCGGATGTTCTCCGGAAAATGTTTTCGTTTCATTCGGTCCTCATATAAAGACATGCTGCTTTGAGGTTGACCATGATGTGGCAGATGTTTTTATATCAACATATACCTGGGCCGGAAGCTACATTACAAAAAGAGCAGGCAAGTGGATTATAGATTTAGAAAGTATAATAATAAAGAATCTGACGGAACAGGGTGTTTTGGAAAGAAATATTTCCGGCTGCCGGATTTGTACGAAATGCAATAGCGATGTTTTCTTTTCCCATCGTGGCAGTAAGAACCAAACAGGCACCGGAGCCGCATTTTTAATGATTAGAGGTTAAAAATGAAAAGAATACATAGCTTATCTATAATTTTTCTAACGGTCATATTTATTATTAGCGGATGTGCCCAGAAACTTCAAAATGGACAGCAAGAGCCAATTACAGGGATCGATGATGGAGCTGTTAAGGTTATTTATGAGGATGTAGGCCCTTCACAGGGAGGAGTTCTTAATCTGTTCATGGTTAGCCCTAAAACTTTTAATCCTTTGACCACACAGGATTTATATGTGAGGCAGCTTTCCTCATTTGTTTTTGACAGTTTGTTTTATGAAGATTATGAGTCAGGATTAATTAAGAACGGTCTTGTAGATAGTTTTCGGTTTTGTCAGGACGGCTTAATTCTTGATATTGAGTTAAGAGATAATATTTTGTTTCATGACGGCAAAACGCTTAGCTCCGATGATGTGGCGTTTACTCTGGATACTATAAAAGAAGCCGGAATTAAATCTCTTTATTATGACAATGTTTCAAATATACAAAGCATAAAAGCCTTAACAAGACTGAGCTTCAGGCTTATACTCAATAAAGCCGATCCGGGGTTTACCGAAAGACTTACCTTCCCCATAATACCAAAGCATGTTTTTAAAGATTGGCCAATAGAGGGGCATAAAGATTCTATGAAGCTGATTGGCACCGGCCCCTTTAAATATCATTCCTATAACGGTGATTCAATATCATTTTTACGAAATGATGCCTGGTGGTTTCTAGAGGCGGAAGATGGCCTTTCGCATCCCATATGGCTGGATGGAATAACTTTTAAGCTTTACTCTGACAAATCGCAAATGATGCAGGCATTCCAAAGACAACAAATTGACATAGCATGGCTGGAGGAAGGAGATTTGGAGAGCTATTCCAAGAGATCCGATATATTTTTTAATAAATATGTCAGTAATATTCTGGAGTTTTTAGTTTTATCACCTCAGGGAGAGCCTTCGTCCCCGCTCGGGCAGGAGGCCTTCAGAACTGCTATAATTAAATACTTGAGCAGATATGAGCAGCAAAATCCTCTAAACAGAGGGGAATCGGCTATAGAATCTGAAGGCGGTCTTTCCGAAGATCAAATGAATAAGAATACAACAATTAATACTTTAATTGATTTGGGCTTTTTTTATGATTACGACAGGGATTATCTTTATTCATATAAAAACAATGTAAAAACTCCTGTTCAGCTTTCGCTTATATACAATAGTCTTAATACGGACAGGGAATATACAAGTGAATGGCTGACCGGTGCATTGGCTGGAATAGGGATCAAGGTAGATGTACAAACTGCTGATATTATAAAACAGCAAAACCTCGTAAACAGCGGAAAATTTGATATGATGCTTTTGGGATGCCGGATTCCGCTTTATGCGACCAAAGATGAAGTTCTGGAATTCACTAAAACAAGCCTTAATTTAGACTATTTCAGCGATGTTATATTTCCTTTATACAGAAAATATGGGGCTGTTCTCTATCACAACTACATCAGAGGTGAAAGAAACCCGAAATGGGATAATATTTACAACGGATGGCATGAGTGGTATCTTGTATATCCCAAACCCTGATCATAATAGCACTCTTTATTAAAGAGAAACAGAAAAAAATCCGATTACTATATATAGCACAAATGTAATAATGAGGTAATATGGTTATTAACAAAGATACTGACATAGTGCTTAAAGTACCTGAAGAGAAGGATATGGAGATATTAGAAAAGTGGTATGGCATGCATGATTACTTTGGTCATGCCACTGGCTTCAAAAATTTTTCTGATATTAGTTCAAAGTTTAAGGAGCCTGTTGATCCTTCTATATTAAGCTTTATGATTTATAATATAAAAACCGGAATCCCTATAGGTTTTATTTATGGGTATCTAAAGGATGCCAGCAGGAATTCTGTTCTTTGGATAAGTATTTTTATTATTGATCCTGCTTTTCAAAACAAGGGCTATGGTACACATGCATTGAATAAGCTGCTGGACCTCGCAAAAAGAGAGTATGGAATTGCTGCATGTATCGTTGCAGTTTCGTATAAAAACAAACAAGGGCTTTCGTTCTGGGAGAAGGTAGGTTTTTCACATGACCCGGAACTGGAGCAATCATTGCATCATTTCGGAACATCTCAGGCAGCTATCATGAAAAAAATAATAAAACAATAAGAGGTTCATATGAAAAGACCTTTGGCGGTTTCTGCCATAGCTCTTATTTGGGGCATTATACTTGCAGATGTAAATAAATATCAAATATGGGGAATTATATCTCTGGTATTAAGTTTATTAATTTTTATTCTTGTTTACCGCCCCCTGAGAGAAAATGTATCAGTTTTTGTTCTGCTGGTCATTCCGTTTCTTATATCAGGATATGTTTTGCACAGTATTAATAAAAATTATTATGATTATTCGTGTATTGAGTGGGAAGGAAAAAGAGTTTCTGTCAAGGGGGCATTGCACAACGAGCCGGAATATATAGATGGGAAGGTTCGATTCATTTTGAATGTTGATGAAATTGACAATTCGATTATTAAGAAAAATATCAAAATACAGGTCAGTATCTACAGCGATGATTCAATAACCGGCCTTGAATACGGCTCAGTAGTAAATATAGCGGGTGAAATAAAGATTCCTCCAGGCAGACGAAACTTTGGAGGATTCAATACCAGAAAGTTTTTAGCTTCGCGTGGAGTTTCGGGCACTATGAGCATACCGGAAAAAGAACTTACAATTTGCGACGGTAATAGAGCTTCATGGCTAAAGAAAACCGGTTATAAGCTTAGACACAATATAATAAATACTTTGGATAATTGCATTTCTGCTAATGAGTCTTCAGTATTAGCCGGAATGCTCATTGGATATACTGCGGAAATGCCTGAAGAGATGGAGGAGGATTTCCGGAGAGCAGGCCTCTCGCATGTCATGGCTGTTTCAGGTGCAAATATAGCATTTTTACTTGCTCCGCTTCTTTGGTTGTTAAAAAAAGTAGGCTTTAATCCCAGATGGTCATCAGTCTTAGCGTTTCCCGCCATGTTATTTTATGTGTTTGCTACCGGTATGGAAGCATCAGTGGTCAGAGCAGCTATTATGGCTGGAGTAATATTAACCGGAATGCTTCTGTGGCGTAAAGCTGATATTTATTGTTCTCTGGCAGTTTCAGCAATAATTATTTTATTAAATAACAGCTTTATGTTGTTTGATTTGGGCTTTATATTGTCTTTTGCGGCCACAATGTCTCTTGTAATCTTTTATAAACCTGTCTTTTGCAGATTGCCAGTGAAAATACCAAAAATAATTAGGGACACATTAGCCGGAACAGTAGCCGCTCAATTAGGTGTTATTCCGGTAATTGCATACAGCTTTAATACACTCTCAATAATATCTGTATTGACAAATCTTCTTATTGTTCCTTTAACAGGCATCATTACGGTATTGGGAGCAGTTCTTATCATATTAGGAAACATTTTTCTTCCTGCCGCTAAAATACCTGGTATCCTGTTAAGTTTTGTGATTAATCTTATGATGTTTATTACTGAGGCAATGGCGGCAATTCCCTGGGCAGAGATTAATATTGCAACTCCCAGCATTTTTTTAGTATTAATATACTATTTTGTTCTTCTCTATTTCAGGTATGGACACCCGAAACTTGAAAAGGAAGTGGCAAAACCGGTACTAGCGGCAATAACGGCTTTTTGCGGAGCGGTAATTCTATTTATCAGCATTCCAAGCAATTCTCTTCAGATATATTTCGCTGATGTGGGGCAGGGAGACTGCGCAATTATCAGAACACCTTCAGGAAAAAATATTATAATAGACGGCGGAGGAAGCATAAATGATCAAAATGGCTCATATGCGGGAGAACGAATAGTTGTACCATTGTTGTATAATCTGAATATGACCGGTATAGATCTTATGATCGCCTCACACGGGCATATGGATCATATTGGTGGATTAATAACCGTAATTGATAAGATAAATGTAAAAAAGTTAATTGTGGCTGATACCAATGACATTGAGATGAAGTACCTCACTGACCATGCTTCAAATAAGGGTGTTCCGGTTATCCGTATGAAAGAGGATGATATTCTGTATGAAGAGGATGGATTAGCCCTTAAAGTATTATACCCTTTTATGAATGATACGCTCATGCCGAATGCTTCAACCACTAACGCCAATGAGTTATCACTGGTTGTAAGGCTGGATTATGGTGATTTTAGTGCACTTTTTACCGGGGATATCGGTTCAGTAACAGAGCAAAGAATATTGAATAATAAAAATGAAATAAGATGTGATCTGCTGAAAGTTGCTCATCACGGCTCAAAATATTCGTCGAATAAAAGCTTCATTGAGGCCATAAATCCGGATATGTCAGTTATTTCAGCAGGCAGAAATACTTATGGACACCCGAGCCCTGAAACAGTTGAACGTATTGCCGGGAACGGTTCCGATATATTTCAGACAATTATAAACGGCGGCATTTTAGTTGAGGTATGGGAAAAAGAAAACCGGATGCGGGTAACAACAGTTGTTCAATAGGTTGTAATTAAAAAACAGGTAAGGTATTATTATTTTTAGTGCTGAACTGCAGCATGATGATTTTATTGCATTAGAGGAGGTCCTTTAATATGAGCCGCGCTGATGAAGTTTTTATTGAGATGTGCAAGGATATTCTGGATAACGGTTTTTCTGATGAGGGAACAGATGTAAGGCCCAGATGGGCTGATGGAGCGCCTGCTCATACCCGGAAAAGATTCTGCGTGGTGAACAGATATGATTTATCTGAGGAATTCCCAATATTAACCTTAAGACCTACTAATCTCAAGGCTGCAATAGACGAGATACTATGGATTTGGCAGAAAAAATCAAACAATGTAAATGACTTAAACAGTCACATATGGGATTCCTGGGCTGATGAAAACGGATCAATAGGCAAGGCTTACGGTTATCAGCTGGGAATAAAACATAAATATAAAGAAGGTGAATTTGACCAGGTAGACAGGGTCATATTCGACCTTAAAAATAACCCGTTGAGCCGCAGAATCATGACAAATATATACAATCATGCGGATTTACACGCCATGAATCTCTATCCGTGTGCTTACAGCATGACTTTTAATGTGACGGGGAACAGGCTTAATGGAATTCTTAATCAAAGGTCACAAGACGTTTTGGTTGCAAATAACTGGAATGTGGTCCAGTATTCTATATTGTTGCATATGCTTGCTCAGGTAACCGGTTTTGAAGCAGGAGAGCTGGTTCATGTTATAGCTGACGCTCATATCTATGACCGGCATGAGCCTTTGGTAAGAGAACTTATCAGCAGGGAACCCAAAAAGGCACCCAAGCTGTTAATAAATGAGAATGTGAAAGATTTTTACGAATTTAAAGTCGGGGATTTTGAGCTTGAAGGCTATGAACCGGGACCGCAAATAAAGAATATTCCTGTTGCTGTTTAAAGAAAAGCAAAAAGGGAGAAAAATATGCGAAATAATCTTATTCTGATTGCTTCAGCCGACCGAAACTGGGGGTTGGGCAAGGACAATAAGCTGTTAAAGAGAATACCTGAAGATTTAAAACGTTTTTCAGATCTTACAAGAGGCAATGTTATTATTGTAGGAAGAAAAACTTTAGAATCGTTTAAGGATAAAAAGCCCTTGCCGGATCGTATCAACATTGTTCTTACAAGAGACAAAGGTTACCGTTGCGAGGACGCGATAATTGTACACAGTATTGATGAGCTTTTCCATGAAATTGAAAAGTTCGATAAGAAGGTTTTCGTATGTGGAGGCGAGACAATTTACAAGCAGCTTTTGTCGTATTGTGAATTAGCTCTTATCACCCAAATTGATGAAGAGTATGAAGCGGATACCTATCTGGTTAATTTGGAGGAAAACAGGCAATGGAAGAAGACGGTTGCTGAAGAATGGCAGGAAAGCAGTGCCGGAGTGCGATTCAGATATGTTGAATACATTAAAGCGGAGCATAATAAATAATTGTAAAAAGATATGTTATTGAAACAAAAATGGCTGACAAGGAAAGTGTTACCCTGTCAACCATTTTATTTTTCCTGAAGCTCTGTAAGCCTGTCCTGGATTTTCTTGTTATAGTTAATAATTCTGCGGTTATATTCGCCATCCATAAGTGAAGATGTCAGCAGAAAATCTGCTGTAGCACGGTTGTTAGCAATTGGGATATCATAAACTGCCGCTATTCTCAGCAGTGCCTTAACATCCGGGTCATGTGGCTGAGCTTCAAGCGGGTCCCAGAAAAAGATTACCATGTCGATTGCACCTTCTACTATGCGCGAACCTATTTGGAGATCTCCTCCCAAGGGACCGCTGTTGTATGCACGGACGGGAAGTTCAACTTCTTCCGCTATCAGTCTGGCTGTTGTGCCGGTGCCGCAAAGGAAATGTTTTCGTAAAACGGTGATGTTATCTTTAACCCAATCCACTAAATCCTGTTTCTTATGGTCATGAGCAATAAGTGCAATCCGCTTTTGCCTTGGAATCGGAATATTGACATAATCGTTTATTAACATGTTTTCACCCCCTCATTAATCAATTAAACCAGGTTTTACCTCAGTTCAAAAACAATTCTACCACAAAATAGAATGATAGTACACAATTATGATACGTATAGAGAAAAAACGCTTGGATATGGCGAAATGTATTTATATTTGTTTTTTCTGCCAGTTTGATGGTATTATTATAATAGCTTGATTTTTATTTTCCGGGATTATTGTATTTAAGCCAGACATTTGGTAGTGAAAACTCAATTTTTTTTGTGTTGAGGTAAAATATCTTACTACTTAATCAAAGGAGTATTACTATGAGTAAGAAAAAA
>JAAYTR010000156.1 GCA_012523685.1 Clostridiaceae bacterium
GGACCAGCCCGTATTCAGGGACCTGAAGAAATAGTGCTGACGGGGGGATCGGCAGGATTCTGGGTTGAATCCAACGGCGTTTTCGGTGAAATAAGCATTGAAATTTCATGTGCAGGGTTTGAGGAGAAGATCAGAATTTCGGTGGAATAGGAAAAAATAAATGTTGTAAAATAAATATTTGAGGTGAATTATGGATTATGCGAAAGAGTCATTGAGACTACACAAGGAATGGAAAGGGAAAATTGAAGTAGTTGCAACTGTTCCCGTTGAGAGTAAAGAAAATTTATCTCTTGCATATACACCCGGTGTAGCAGAACCGTGTCTGGAAATTCAAAAGGATGTTAACCAGAGCTACGAGCTGACAAGGCGTCATAATTTGTGTCTGGTTGTCACAGATGGAAGTGCTGTGCTGGGACTCGGCGATATTGGCCCCGAGGCCGGTATGCCTGTCATGGAGGGCAAATGCGTATTATTTAAGAAGTTCGGTAATGTAGATGCGTTTCCCCTGTGCATAAAATCAAAAGATGTGGATGAAATAGTTAATACCATCTATTTGATAAGCGGCAGCTTCGGGGGAGTTAATCTGGAGGATATTGCCGCTCCGAGATGCTTTGAGATAGAAAGAAAGCTTAAGGAAAAATGCGATATTCCGATCTTTCATGATGACCAGCACGGAACAGCCGTGGTTACTCTGGCCGGACTAATTAATGCCTTAAAAATAGTAAATAAGAAAAAAGAAGATGTGAAGGTAGTTATTAATGGTGCCGGCGCGGCAGCAATTTCCATAACAAGACTTCTTCTTAGTGACGGCTTTAATAACATTATACTTTGTGACAGAAGCGGTTCAGTTTATGAAGGTCGTAATGAAGGCATGAACCCGATAAAAGAAGAAATATCTCTTGTTACAAATAAGGAGAAAAGAGCCGGATCATTGGCAGATATGCTAAAAGGAGCAGATGTGTTTATCGGTGTGTCTGCTCCCGGAGTTGTTACAGCAGATATGGTAAAGACCATGGCAAAGGACGCAATCATATTTGCTTGCTCAAACCCTAAACCTGAGATCTTCCCAGAAGAGGCGAAGGCAGGAGGGGCAAAGGTTGTTGCAACCGGCAGAAGTGACTATCCGAATCAGATTAATAATGTGCTTGCTTTTCCGGGAATTTTTCGAGGGACGTTTGATGTTAGGGCAAAGGACATAAATGATGAGATGAAAATAGCGGCAGCGTATGCATTGGCAGGGCTTATCAGTGATGATGAGCTGAACCCGGATTATATTATTCCTGCTGCATTTGACCCAAGAGTGGGAAAGGCAGTTGCCGAATCAGTGGCGGAAGCTGCCAGAAAATCAGGTGTGGCAAGGATATAGAAGATAATTTCTTGAATATCAGGAAGGCTAAAAGCCTTCCTTCTCTTTTATGCTATATATTCCTTACGCCGAACAAACTTGGAACATGCTCTTCTCATACTTCCATCGCACTTTCTGACTGAGAACATCCCGCATACACCATACGTATTTATGTGCTCGTGAGGATGAAATATAAAGAATTCGCAGTCGCAGCAGCGATAAAAATCGAGTTTTTTAAAATCATCCAATATAAAATAGTGATGGGATGAGCAGCAATAATTCTCAGAAACTATACCCTTTTCACGGCAGAGGATATCATTGGTAATACCAACGCGTTTACCCTTCATGCAGTTTTTGCAGGATCTTCTTTCCGGTTTTTTAACCACACAAGGCTTGACCTTTTCCTTAAAATTTGGGGGTATGGATTTCATGTACTGAACTCACCCTTTGTGTAAAATTAATCCTTTAAATTATAACATATTACCCAATTATAGCTCCAAATTTACAGATGCTATATTGTTTTTAACGGTTATAATGTATAATTATTAAAAAGGATATCGGGGTGGACGAAATGACAAGGATATACCGAATCAGATATATTCCTTCAGAAACTATTGATTTATCCTCAGACAAATTATTATATCGTGACAATAAATATCTCATTACCCAATGGACCCCTATTAAGCCGAGAAATGATATAACAAGCGGTATTTCCTGTGCTTTTCTGGAGGAAGGCTGGAAAATAAGTGCTTTCTTCGGTCAGGATAATCAAATTATTTACTGGTATTGTGATGTGGTTGATGTCAATTTTGTTCAGGAAACAGATACTTATTATTTATATGATTTGCTGACCGATATCAAAATATTACCGGACGGCCGGGTAGAAATAATAGATTTGGACGAATTGGCAATAGCATTTGAGGAGCATCTTATAACCAAAGAACAATTAATAATGTCATTAAAGCAAAGCAGCAGTCTATTGAATTTAATTTATACCTGCGATATTCCAAAATATGTAAGGGAAATAATTCTTGATCACACAGGTATTGGAGTGTAAAGAATGCCGACAGATATGAACGATTATATTAATGCCAGAAGAATGGGGCTTAAAGAATATTCATTCCATGTTTCGCAGGGCAGAAACGGTTATTTGCCTTTTCTTGATGGTGTCCTTAAGAATATAGATATCGTTTCAGAAGTTGATTTAGGTATTGTGGAAATTCCTTTGAGAAAGGTTAAGGGCACATATTCTTACCTGAGGAGCATTTCATTTGCACAAAATTTCATGCCTGTTATGGATATTGACTCCGAGATGGCAATAAAATGGCAGAATGTATGTAATATCCAGAATGAAGAAGGGCTGCGGGACCCAGTTAAAGCTTATGAATATCTTAATTGGTTCTATATCATTGAAGGAAATAAAAGAATCAGTGTTCTTAAGTATATGGATGTTTATTCCTACCACGCACATGTTACACGCCTTATACCAAAGTATGATGAGAATAATAAAGATATCCGGATTTATTATGAATTCATGGATTTTTACAAGAAAACCGGCATAAATGATATTTGGATGACCAATGAAAAGAGTTTTTCCGAGCTATGGGAGATAATAAAGGATTATAAGCCCAAAAGCAGATATGCTGAAAAGCCGGATAGATTTAAATATTTTCTGAGCGCAGTATATAACAGCTTTAGAAATGCATTCTATCAGCTGGGTGGAGATAAGCTTTCCATAACGACAGGGGACGCATTTTTAGATTATCTGAAAATCCATGGCCTTAACGATGAATACACCGAGGAGGAATACAAGGAAAGAATATGGAGACTGCTTTCCGAGCTGAAGTATTATTCAGGTCCTGAAACGATAGACATACAGCAAAGCCCCAGTTTGAAGACTGAAAAGAGTCTGGTAGGGAGAATTGTAAACTTTATGCATAATGATAATCTGAAAGTTGGATTTGCCCACTCTACCGACAAGAATACTTCCAGCTGGACCTATTCACATGAATTAGGACGAGTGCATCTTGAACGAACTTTAAAGGATGATGTGACCACCGTTTCAAGATTTAATCTGCCCGAAAGCAATGAGGCGGCTCCAATCCTGCAGCAGATGGTAGACGAAGGCTGTAATATTATATTTACAACCACCCCAGCTCTTATAAACCCCACACTGAAGGTGGCCATGGACAACCCTGAGTGCAACTTCTTAAACTGTTCGTGCGTACACTCTTTTAAGCATGTAAACACATACTTTGGCAGGATTCATGAACCTCGTTTTTTAAGCGGTATAATTGCAGGTACAATGAGTGAGTCCGGGAAAGTTGGATATATAGCGCCATACCCGGCAGCAGATATTTTAAGTGGCCTGAATGCCTTTGCCATGGGAGCCCGTATGGTGAATCCCAGGATAGAAGTATATATTAAATGGGCTGTTAACAGTAATATAATTGCTGAAACTGAAGAAATAACCCGGGAGCTTGCTTCAACAGGGACAGATATAATATCCCATCACAATACTCTTATTAACCGTAAGTTTGCAAAAGAGTACGGGGTATATACGATTAAACGTAATGATGCGGGTCAGTATCTGCCCGATAAATATTTAGCTGTTCCCATTTGGAATTGGGGAATTTTCTATGAAAAGTATATACGCAGCATTCTGGCTGGAGGAACCCGCCTGGGAATAGATAATGCAGCCACCGGGAGAGTCAGGAATTTCTGGTGGGGTCTTGATTCAGGACTATTGGATTTCTTCTACGCGAAAAGCCATGTACCCGCAGCAACAGGAAGAATGGTTGAATTCTTCAAGGCATCAATAATATCTCAAAACTATAATGTTTTTACCGGCCCGATATACGATAATAGCGGAAATCTTGTTGTGGAAAGCGGTGAAGAGCTGGAAAGAGAGAGAATACTTTCAATGAACTGGCTTGTTGAGGGTATTGTCGGACAGATTCCTCAAAATTATAAAAATCGCCCTACAAGTGATTTATCTACAGGAAAGATTGTATAGCAACAAGAATTCTAAAGACCGATCTCTTATTCCGGGATATCTAAAATATAATAACCGGCTGCATCGATAACCGTTATATTATTATACAGTATAAAACGGGGAGCTCGTCCGAATTTAAGATGCATATGGCCATGAAAAAAATATCGGGGCTTATATTTTTCCAGGAGAGGCAAAAATGCTTCAAAACCGGTATGACAGACATCATCCCCGTCACTGATTCCAAAGGCGGGCGCATGGGTGACCAGAATGTCAAAGCCCTTTTTCATATAAAGCTGAAATCTTAATTTTCTTATTCTTTTTTCCATTTGTTTTTCTGTATATTGGAACGGGGGCACAGAATATCTGTCATGATAGCTGTATTTCTTGCTGCCTCCTAATCCAAGTATGCGAAAGCCGTTAAATTCGACAAGTTTATCTTCTATACTGTCACATCCTCCGGGAGGATTATCGATGTATCCGGTATCATGATTGCCATGAACATAGAATACAGGAACGTGAATCATTGTAGCAAGATAAGAAAGATATTCGCTTTTTAAATCTCCGCAGGAAATAATAAGGTCTACTCCCTCGAAACGTTCTGCATCAAAGTGATCCCAAATGTATTCACTTTCTATGTCTGCTACAAGTAATATCCGCATCTTCCTGCTCCGTGATGTTTGAAAAAAGCATTGTGCCTTTTATGGATTTAATGGTATTATAAGCCATTGAAGAGTTTATCACAAGTAAAAAGCTTAAAACAATTGATATATAGTGATACAATAGTAAAAAAGCATGAAAATATTAAAGATGTCAGGAGCTGAAACATGGATAAGGAATCCTTTTTGTTGACCGTGTCATATAATGAGAAAGGCCTGGTACCCGTTATCACGCAGGATCAGCAGACGGGAGAAGTGCTGATGATGGCCTGGATGAACGAGGAAGCTTTAAGGCTTACTCTTGAAAGGAAAAGAATGGTCTATTACAGCAGAAGCCGCAGGAAGCTCTGGATGAAGGGTGAAACTTCAGGTCATTTCCAGAATCTGGTTTCTGTTTCTATTGACTGTGATGGCGATACACTATTAGCCAGAGTAATACAGGAGGGAGCCGCATGCCATACCGGAAACAGAACATGCTTTTACAGGCATCTTGAATCCTGAATATAGTTGCACAAATGGTGCAATTCTGCATAAATAATAGTATTTATCGAAAATAAGAAAACAGGAAGGAATTTTGTCATGAGCGAGAAATTCAAAATTTTAAATGAAATTTTTGACGTTGTTACCGACAGAAAGGCTAATCCCAAAGATGGATCCTATACAAATTATCTTTTTGATAAAGGTATAGATAAAATCTGCAAAAAAATCGGAGAGGAATCCTCGGAGGTAATAATTGCGGCCAAGAACAATTCACCGGAAGAAACCCGATATGAGATAGCCGATCTTATATATCACCTTACTGTGCTCATGGTAAACCAGGGTCTTACATGGGACGATATTATGGAGGAGCTTAAGAAGAGAAGATAAGAGTTTTTAATGAACAGGGGCTGTCCTGGAATAGGGCCATGTCATTCAAAGGTCATATAAGGGCCGAATAATCTTAAGAATGACTGCCATATTCTGAGACAGCCCCTTTTATAATTTAGAATATTATAAAATTACCCTATTGTATTAAATTAAACAAAATGTTACAATACTTAACAGTTAAAATATTCAAGGTGTAGTTAAATATGAAAATAGGGGAAATAATTGCTGAAAGATATAAGCTTGTCGATCTTTTGGGTGAGGGAGGCACATCTGCGGTATATCTTGCAGAAAATATAGTACTGAATAATCTATGGGCTATTAAGGTTTTATCCAAAAGCAGTCACTTGCTTTCCTTTGATATGGAGGAAATAGAAATATTAAAAAATCTAAGCCACCCCATGTTGCCAAGAATAGCCGATTTAACTGAGGATAAAGAAAATTACTACATAGTGATGGACTATATCTCCGGGTCAAATTTATTGAAAATAATCGACAGCCAAGGGAAAGTACCTGAGAAAATACTTCTTAAATGGACGGAGGATCTTCTGGGGGTATTAATGTATCTTCATAGCAGGATACCTCCAATAATATACAGAGATTTAAAGCCTGCAAATATAATAGTTGATGACTCAGGCACATTAAGGCTTGTTGACTTTGGTACAGCAAGATATCACACCAATGAAGTAACAGAAGATACAGTCTACATAGGTACTCAGGGATATGCCGCACCTGAACAGTACGGTATCGGGCAGAGTGACCAGAGAACAGACCTGTTTAACCTTGGTATGACTATTATACATCTTGCTACTGGTATTCATCCGGTAAAGCTGGAATCGGAAAGAAAAAAAGATGCATTGAAAAAAGCAGGTATATCACAAAAATATATACGCTATATTCTCAAGCTCACACAAACAGACCGGAACAAAAGATTCCAGACATGCGATGAGGCAATTAGTGAGCTGAGCAAGATAATAAAACCCGAAGGACTCTTGTTTAAATGCGGAATACACAAAAAAGCCAAAGGCAGCTTTAAGGGGATGATAGGAATTGCCTCAGTGCTGCCGGGAAGCGGGGTAACATCTCTATGCCTTAATATAGGAAAACACTTAGCGGATAACAAAGTCAGTTCTGTATTGGTTGAACTCAATTCCAGCGGAGATTTTGAAAGGATAAGAGCATACTTAGATGAGCTTGGAGAGGTCAAAATGCAAAATGAGAGCCGATTTGAAGTAAATAACCTTACGTTCTATCCTCACGCATCAGACCTCGGCGGGGTGTCCAGAAAAGGTGTCGATGCAATAATACTTGATCTTGGCCACCTGAACAGCGAAAGAAAAATCAGTCAGCTTAATCATTCTGATATAAGGATCATTCTGTGTCCATGCGTGCCTTGGAAATTCAACATTTTTTCTGAATGTAACAAGAATATTAAATCACCGGCGAAGAATGAATGGATTTATGCGGCAAGCAATTTGCAAAGACAAGATGGGCAAAAATTGAAAAAGCTTCTGGGGTGCAAGGAAATAGTGCTTTATTCTACTGCAAAGAACCCTTTTTATCCCAGCGCAGAAGAGCAAAAGTGCGCAGGAGATATGTTTGACAGAGTATGCAGATTAGCAGGCAAATTATGAAAAAATAAGGAGGTAAAAAGGTGATTTTAAGGCCACAACGTTACAGGACTTTATTAGGATTTCTGGCCGGGCTTTTTCTTAGCTTAATTATTGCAGGAGCAGGCTATTTTTACTACCAGAATAATACATACATGATGACTGAACAAGAACAGATGCAAATCAGACAACTGGCTGTGAATGAGTACAAGCAAAATAATCCTACAAGTCTGGTATATAGAATTGTAGCGGGGAAAAAGTCAGGTGAGGTTTTGCTCGATAAAGATATTGCACCAGCCGAAATCAGTTCAGATCTTGTACCTGCCGATGCCGTTACAGATCCTTCCCTGGCCATTGGCAAGGTAATAAGATGCAGTATTTTATCAAACACAATAATAACCGACTCACTTTTATATGGAAAGCAGGATTATCCTCATGATATGAGGCTGGTAGAATACACAGTACTCAATATACCGCAAAAACTCCAAAAATCAGAATTCATCGATATTAGGATTATGTTTCCAAATGGTTTGGATTATATTGTTCTTTCTAAAAAGCAGGTTGTTGATTTGGAACGACCGGAAGAAAACCAAAAAAGCATAATATGGTTTCATGCAGGAGAGGAGGAGATTCTAAGAATGTCAAGTGCCATAGTTGACGCAAGTATTGTAGAGGGAACTGTATTGTATGTGCTGCCCTATATAGCGCCTGACATTCAAAATGAAGCAGTCAGAACATATCCGTCCAATCCTGAGGTTCAAAAATTAATACTGGAAGATCCTAACATCATCAGTAAAGCTGTAACTGAATTGGAAACCCGTAATCGTGAGCTGTTTGAGAAAAGAATAGATGAAGACTATCAGTATACAGGAAGGAATAAAGTGTTTGGTGAAAACAAAACCGTGATTTCTCCTGATTCTTATGAGGATAAAGCCATTGAAGCAGAAGAAGTAAGAGTAGAAGATAATCTTTAGGAGGAAACTGATGAATGTAGCTTTTTTGGGAGAAAGTACAGAGGAAAAGCGTTTTTTGATACTATGTCTTGCTAAAATTGCATCATGCCATGAAAATATTACGGTGTTGTCGAAGAAAGCATATTCATTTGATGAAATCGGCGAGAATTATGAGTATTGTGGAATTGAATTTGTAATGATTAAAGAAGGGGAAAACCCTTTGTCCGGGATTTCAGAAACTGCAAATTATTTTGTGGATGTGGAAGAATATATAGAAATTCCAGACAGTTTTAAAGTAATAGTAATCAGTGAAACTACAAGGACAAAACTTGAAAGCTGTATTAAATTAGTCGGGGAGTTTGCATGGTTTCAGCCGACCTTAAATATTTATATTATATATCTTAATATTATGGAATACTGCAAAATAGGGAGGCAATACCTCAGCTGTTTCTGGGAACACGGTCTGCCAAGTTTTACTGAGATTGCCGGCACTAATGAAATATATTTTGAAGAAAAAAACCGCATTGTAATGATAGAAAGTCAATATTCAAACAGATTACCCATCAGGAAACTGTCATCACCCATTAGAGCGGTACTAAAAAATATAATCCGGTATATTTTTTCTTTGGATCCAAAAGAGGCTAAAGCAGTACTAAAAAGAGCTGAAAGGATGAAATAGGATGCAGATTTCATTTTGGTCAAACATGCACGGTCAGGGTGCCACCAGTGCCACAACCGCAGCAGTGGCTTCTGCTATTGCACAAAAAACACCATTAAAAACCTTGATAGCTCATAATCAAATGGAAAGAAGTGCAATAGAAGGCTATTTGTTTAAAGAGACAAACCGGAAGCATAGTATTCATAATCTCAGTAATCAGGGGATTGATGCGCTGTTAAGACTTATGAAAAACGGCAGATTAAAATCGGAAATGATTGCAGATTATACATATTCAGTTCTGAAAAACCATCGGATGGATCTGCTTTTGGGAACAGAAAAAAAACATAAAATGACACAAGAGGATCAGGAGCTTTTTTTAAGCATATTAAGCTGTGCAAAAGATTTTTATGACCTGATAATACTGGATGTTCACAGCGGTCTTAAGGAGGATATCAGCATGAGTATTCTTAAACGTTCTGATATTATTGTGTTTTGCATTAATCAGAACAACTTTTTGCTCGAGGATTTGACAACCATTTTCAATGAATATGAATTTTTGACACAAAAGCAACACGCATTTGTTATAGCACGATATGAAAAGCATAGTGGCTTAACAGGAGCCAATATCGCAAGAAGATACAAAGTGAGCAGAAGTTCTATTTTTAAAATTCCCAACAGCCCGCAACTATTGGATGCATTAAACTCTGGCAGAGTATATGAATATGTTGCATTTAACCAAAGCTCAAGGCGCGGGGAAGCGAAGGATGTAATCAGCTCTTTAAACCGGCTTTGTGAGTACATTGTTGAAGGGTGCGATAAAAGTTGCCGTTAATGATAAACCTTGTAATGATTATATTAATATTGCTTAGCATGAGTATATCCCTGTACTTTTTCTTTGTTTCTAAGAGATATCACAGAGAGACAGCTGATAATGAAGATCCCCAGAAGTACACTATTCCGGCTCTTATTGAATATGTCAAGGATTGCCTTAATGAAATAACAAGAACAAATTTATTTGAGCTGGGTCTTAATGAAGTGGAGTTTAAGAAACAAACCAATAAAAGAGCTGAATTAAAGAAAGCTTTAAAGGTATGCATGCATGGCTCCATTGTAGATAAGCAGTTTGTCAAGGCTTTTATCTATGATATTCTACATGCTTATATTCCAAACGAAAAAATTAATTCAATTATCCCTTTTAACAACCCGTACCTTCTCTCAACCAAAGACAAGTTTTCAATTCTTATTCACATGCTAAGAAAAGAGCATGGAGCAAATGCCCTTTCACATCTGATTGAAACATTTGAACTGGATAAGTTAAAGAAAAACGAAAATGAAGAATATTGCTACTATATATCCGGACAGGAAATCGATAATATTTATGACAACATGGAATTTATACTCACAAAGGAAGACAGACTTGAGGTTATCACCCAGACAGTATATGAGCAATACAAAGGGTTAGGAGCCATAGACGAAATCAGGGATATGAATATTGATGGCGTATCTGCGGGAGTATCCGGAGTAACCGGAGATTTTTTTGAATTTTCAGATTTTCGGGAACAGATGAACCGGAAGATCCGCTATCAAAGAAATTATGAAAGCATTTGGATTTTTTATAAAGGCAAATCTATAAAACTTGATTTTTTGGGATTCGAAAGTGAAAGCGAACTAAAAAGAGTATGCCAGATAATATACCGTTATAACCGTGGAGGACAGCTTTCGGAAACTACGGGATACAGAGTCAACGAGATGAAGGATGGAAGCCGTATTCTGGTTGTTCGTCCACCATTTTCTGAATCATGGGCATTCTTTGTTCGTAAATTTTATATAAAAAATGTAACACTTGAAATGCTTATTCGGGATCAAAATGCCTATTTGCCTGTTAATCTTATCAAATACATAGTAAAGGGCGGCATGATTACTGCTGTAACCGGACAGCAGGGGAGCGGGAAAACCACGATGCTAATGGCAATGGTAGAACATATCTATGCCACCTTAAACCTTCGGATACAGGAAATGGCTTTTGAGCTTAATTTAAGAAAGCTATATCCGGGAAGAAATATTTTGTCATTCAGAGAAACCGAGACTATTACAGGACAAATGGGCCTTGATATTCAAAAAAAGACAGACGGAAGCGTAAACATACTTGGTGAAGTGGCTACCGACCCGGTTGCAGCCTGGATGATACAGATGTCTCAGGTGGCCTCGTTATTTACTTTATTCACCCATCATGCCAAAACTACCCGTGATCTTGTTTATTCTCTGAGAAACTCCCTGTTAAAATGCGAGATGTTCAATAACGAAAAAATAGCCGAACAGCAGGTGGTTTCGGTTTTAGATTTTGATATACACCTTGCAAGAGACTATGAAGGAAAACGGTATATTGAGCGAATAACAGAGATAGTGGAGCTTCCTGATATACCTCTGCCTCATGATTTCATTTACAAAAAGGATCCTGGAGAAAAATCGGCTTCTTTCATGGAAACAACCGCTGAATACTACAAAAAAATGACTGATAAGAAAATTTTTGAGTGTCGTAACATTATTGAATTCAGAAATGGCCAATATATCGTTGTAAATCCAGTCACAAAATATAGAATAGAAAAAATGAAAAGTGCAATGACCAGAAAAGATGCGCAACAATTTGATAAATTTCTATTTAAGCACTTTGGCCCGGGAATTGAGGTGAACGTGTGAATATATATATTATTATCGGAAGCACATGTTTCTTCCTTGCATTATTATTAATAATAATAAATTTCGTTTATTCAAGGAAACGAAATAATGCAGGAAAAAGCCTAAGACAGGAAGGGCAAAGGTTTTATGCATTCTATATTTCGTTGTATCGCAGTTTTAGCAGATTACCCATTTTAAAAAAGCTTTTGCATAACATTAGAAAAAGACTTGAAGTGTATACCGTATCTGATGAAAAAAACATCAGAAAAACAACGGTTACTCTTCTTTTGATTACAGCAGTGACATATATAACTATTGTAATTATGTTCTGGGTTCTAACACGTGATTTGTTGCTTCTGATTCTATTTGCGGTACTTTTATCCTTTATCGGAGATACAATAATTGAGCTCTTTATAAGCAACCTTCAGAGTAAGCTTCTAAGACAGCAAATTAAATATCTGGAAC
The DNA here is from genome assembly GCA_012523685.1 of Clostridiaceae bacterium. Lineage (GTDB taxonomy): Bacteria > Bacillota > Clostridia > DSM-8532 > DSM-8532 > DTU059. Next base: position 12,223 of record JAAYTR010000156.1, read on the forward strand.
TTTTGAGACATAAATACTATGAGCAAAAATCTGTAGAGGATGCCAATCTGGAGGTCTGTAATCTACTGAACAAGGAAGGAACGTTTGAAGTCTACACCCAGGCAGAACGGATAAATGACATGCTTTTTTCCAAAAATGTGGAAGAGGAACTGGAGAGGTATTATGAAACAGCTCCGAATAAATACTTTAAGATGCTGGCAGGCATTATTTTTATCACTAAGGAATATGGGGACACCTATATTAAGGACAGCTCGGTTTTTGTACGGTGTATAACCTATCTTGACAGCGAGATAAAAGCTGAACTGTACAAGCGTGAAAAACTAAAATACGCTTTGAAAAGTCTGACAACGATATCCCTTCTTCCCCTGTTTTTCTTAAAACCTCTAAGGAATTGGGCATCAGGGAGCTTTGCTCCTCTGGAATCATTTTATACCAGCAGAATGGGCATTATCCTGGGTATGGCAACAGTATTGACTTCGATTGTTTGCTATATAATTTTAAGAAATCTACAGCGTTTTGATAAAAACATAAATATCGGATATGTCAAAAAAACATTTGAGGAGCGGCTTTACGACAAATTGCTTCATCCGGTAGTGGACAGACTGGTACCACGAGAATATTCAAAGCAGTCACAATACTTAACAGAACTGATCAAGAGCGCAATGGCACCTGTTAATATATATTCGCTGTATGTGAGAAGGTTACTGATCGGGTTAGTTGCGTTTATTTTTGGGGTTTGCATGTTTTTGGGACTGAATGCATACAGCAGATACACAATTCTTTATTTGCCTCAGATGCCGGAAGGTTATCTGGGAGGAAAACTATCGGTTCAGGAATATGAAAAGCTTAAAAATATCGCAGATTTTGACAGAAAAATAATACTAAGCTTAGGCAAAAATCTAAACAAGGACCTGGTGTTAGAAAAATTATTTGAAAACGGGCAATTAAACAATCAGGAAGTATCGGTTGCCTATGAAAGAATTAATAAAAAGATCTATATGCTCTCCAATAATATATTTTGGTGGTGGCAGCTTATAGTGTGCTTTTTTATGTTTACTGCAGGATATTGGGTTCCAATTTTGAGTCTTGGTATTATGGCACGGGCAAGAAAGATAGATATGGAAGATGAGGTTTCTCAGTTTCAAACAATTATCCTTATGTTAATGCATATGAACAGGATTCACGTCCAGGAGATACTGGAATGGATGGAAGCTTTTTCGGTTCATTTTAAAGAACCTCTGCAAAAATGCATATTGAATTTCAGTTCAGGGCCATATGAAGCACTTGAACAGCTTAAAGAGGAGGTTGGATTTTCTCCTTTATTGGCTATAATAGACAATCTACAGCTGGCCAGTTCTGATTTAGAAGTATCAAAAGCCTTTGAGGAGCTGGAAAATGAGATGAGCTTCAATCGGGAGACACGGAAAGACAGCAACGAAAGAATCGTGGAGAAAAAGAAAAACCTGGGTAACATGATAGGCTTTTTACCAGTCTATATGATGATAATACTATATCTTATTATTCCGATGGTGGTATCCGGAATGAACAGTATTTCCGCATTTTATAAGCAAATAATGCAAATATAAAACATTAATACAGGAGGTAAAGCTATGGAAGGCAATTTATCTAAAGCACTTTGGCTTGGTGTCTCAATTCTCCTTTTTATTGCAGTGGTAACTGTAGGACTGAGTATTTTTGGAGGAATGAAAGAAGTAAGTAATCTGGCCAGTGACCGTGTAGGAGCTATATCACAGAGTATGGCAGAGGAAGAATTCAGGATGTATGATGGGAAGGAAGTAAAAGGAGATGATGTTCTTTCTGCGCTAGGTACTTTCGCCGGCAGAAGCGGGGAAGTAATTATCTTTGTGGCAACCTTGGGCTCAAATAGCGGGAATCCGGTAAATTTGAATCTTTCCACAGGTACCGGACTAAACACTTCAAGCTATAATCAATACATATCAAAAACAACGGGTACACTGAGCGCAGACAACCGGTGCGCAATACTGTCGGTAAATAGCGGAGAGCTTCTTTCAAGTATCAGCAAGACAGTGATGGATGCAGAAAGAAGAGATTGTGAGAATCCTAATCTTACATCCAAATATATCAATCCCTCCGGAAAATTCATCTCCCATCTGGTGTACGATACAAACTTAAAAATACGTGGTGTAATCTTTGCGCAAAAGGACTGATCAATGAGCAGCAATATTGAAAAATTATTATATATTGGACTAGCAGTTCTTTTACTGGGAATCGCATTTACCTTTTTCTTTTCTTGTTATAACAGCTACCGGGATTATATTGCAAGAAGCAATTTAATAATAAACGAGGACAGGACAACATCTGTTTTTGAAGGTGAAGAAAAGCCCGGAATAAAAGGTGCAGAGATTATACATCAGGTCCTTGAATTGAAAAGGCAAGAGAGAAACAGTGAGTTGCTTGGCTTGTATTCGGAGCCAATTGTATCTCCACATCAGTACCATGCCCAGATGTGGATTTCCGGAAGAAATGCAACCGGTATAGAAATCTCTGATATAGAATATCATTCATTCTACAGTGTAAATGTTGAAAAAGACTGTTCGGGACAAATAATAAAAATCCAATATACCTTAAGATAGATAAGGAGACATAATGGACAGAGCGTTTTGGAAAGTGCTGGCGTTTTTATTGTGCGCTGTTTTGATGTTCCTGCTGCCTTTGATGACAATCCTGGACAGGCAGGATGATATTGCTTACAATATAGTTCTGACTGAGTGTAACAGATTTGTGGATGCATGCAGGGACACGGGCTATATAACACCACGCATGTACACTGAATTTATAAATCGTATCAGTTCAACGGGGAACACCTATAGCATTAAAATGTCACATATAAAAAGATCGGTAAGTCCGGTATATAATCAGATTAACGGAATTTTGAATTTCACGGGCGAATATGAGATAACTCATATTAACTATGGCGAACACGTCATTTTGAATATCTTGTATCCAGGCAATTCAACTTTATCAGAAAATGATAAATCACGGCGCTATGATATGAGTATGGGTGACCTGTTTTTTGTCCAGGTTCAAAACACAGGCAAGACAATGGCAACGGCAATTCGTGATATGATGATGTTCAGAGATACCGATAACCCCGGCATTTTTGTTCGTTCGGGAGGGATGGTAAGAAATGAAGCTTACTAGTTTAGCAGTAATTTTTGTAATTATCATTTCCCCTTTTATTTTTATTAGCGGGCAGGAAGCTGAAACAGCCATACAGGACCAAAGGTTAAGGTATTACTATGACAATATAATAGATAACGCAATTGTCGATTCGGCCTTTGTTCTTTCAAACAGGGGCACAGGTCTTACATATGCAGGTGATGTAAACATATCGGATACAGATGCCAGGGAACTTGCAGCCCAAGCTTTCTTTGATTCCGTATATTATTCCTTCAATGCAAAGGGAAATCCATCTTTAATGGCACGGGTTGATGCCTGTATACCAATTCTTGTTTTTTTGGAAAGAGAGGGTTTTTCCCTGTACGCTCTGGATAAATATAAAAATATAGATGGACAAAATGAGATTAGACATATATGGTTCCCTATGCAGCACTATATTGGAGAAGTTATATCCGGCAGGTTTATCATCCGTTACACTATTGACAGTAAAGTTTACGTATTTGATATGGCAGACCAGTCTTTAAAGGAAGGTGATTACAGCGATTTTGATGACATAATTCCTTACTTTATAGAAAGGCAGGCCTTTGAAGATATTCGCATATCAGCCATTAAGAACTCTGTGCAAGAGGAAATCATGGCATATATGAATTATTATAATCAATGGGCATTGGGCAGAAGTATATCGGTTAAGCTAGAATTTCCATCAATAGATGACGCAGATTGGAAAAGAGCCCTTACCGATGAAGGCATAATAGTATTTGCCCAAGGCTTTCCAATCCTTTCAGGTAAGAATTACAGGCACTATGCCCTGGGTGGGGCAAGGGTAATAAGAAAAGCTCCTATAACAGGCTACACTTATCAAGGAATTTTATATTATTGCAGAGCAAGTTGCGTGCATTTCCGGAATACGATTATTTCTGATCCGGCCTTTAATCAGGATAGTATTATTTACTTTTCCAATGCATACGAAGCGGCTGCCAACGGGCATTTTCCCTGCCCATATTGCCGACCGTAATAAGCATTGTCATCCGAGTGTGTACAAGTTTAGCGCCACATTTCCAACATCCCGTTTCTAGTCACGCCCGCTACTTAGATTCATGCTCCGCTGACGCCATTTGACATGACTCACGGCACCTGCCCTCAGATCAACTGTGTTCACCTTCTGTCTGACATAAAACTAGTTCGCATTATGATATAATGGGTAATAATTAGGTAAAACATAAAAAGGAGGATAAAGTTGTGATATATGATGCGATAATTATCGGCAAAGGGCCGGCGGGCATATCATGTGCCATTTATACCACCAGAGCCAATTTGAAAACTCTGGTTATCGGAAAGTCTGACAGCATGCTGCTAAAAGCTGATAAGATAGAAAACTACTATGGATTTGTGGAACCCGTCAGTGGAAAAGAACTGCTGGAAACAGGGGTGGAGCAGGCCCTCAGACTAGGGGCTGAAATTGTTGAGGATGAAGTTGTAAGTATTGAAAAAACTGATAATTTTAAAGTAACCGGCGTAAACGGTGAATATGAAGCAAAAACTGTGCTGATTGCTACGGGAGCTCCGGTAGTAAGGGTGCCGGTTAAAAATCTCGACCGGTTTGAAGGAAGCGGAGTAAGCTATTGTACCACCTGTGACGGCTTTTTCTACCGGAATAAAAAGGTTGGAGTTCTGGGCTACACTGATTATGCCATTCATGAGGCTATTGATTTATCTGTGTTCACTAAGGATATAACCCTGTATACAAATAATACGCCCTTAAATGTTTCAGAAAATCTGAAAGAGAGCCTTGATAAATTCAAAATAAATACGTCAAAAATTAAGGAACTGCAGGGGCAGGACAGAATAGAAGAGATAGTTTTTGATGATGGCAGCAAAGAAAGCATAGAGGGTCTCTTTATAGCCTACGGAAGTGCTTCGTCCTCCAGCTTCGCGCTAAAGATGGGGATTGCCACTGAAGGAAAAAGTATCATAGTTAATGACAAAATGGAGACCAATATTCCCGGTTTGTTTGCCGCAGGAGACTGTACAGGTGTGTTCAAACAGGTTGCGGTAGCAGTAGGGCAGGGAGCTCTTGCATCAAGACAAATGAACGATTATATTAGAAAAATGAGAAAAGACGGGTAAAAACCCGTCTTTTCTTCAATAAAGGAGGAATCTATATAAAATTTAATAAATGTACCGCTCCATAAGGAGCGAAAAAAGGGGATAATAAAGGGGCATCTCTAGCTACATTAATTACTGCATTTCATTTTTCAAATAGTCTTCGTTATTTGCTAAGATTCTTCCATAACTATTACTGTTTACATTTATATTATAAATAATTCATTTTGCTTATATAAGCGTAAAAACAACAAAAAAATCATGGGTTATCATTTTCGATTTAGTGCAACATGTTATGGTCAAACTGCCAAACGATATAATATGAGCATGCGAATATCAAGAAAGTTGTCGCCGCGGTAGCAAGGCGATTTTTTACAAATCAATGTATTTTTTGTAATCCAGATTATTTTTTTCACAGTATTTCATTAAACTTAAGATAATCTTCTTTCCACCACCAATACCGGTATTTAAGAACCTGTAAAGATGTGCCGGATCAACACCCAGCTCCCTGCTAAATCTGTTATAGTTGCCCATGCAACGGCTGTCCATGAGCTCCTTAATTTTCTCTCGGTTTAACCTGTTATTCATGACCCTATCTCCGTTTCATATATATCGGCACCCGTTAAAGTTCCTTAGACTTCGCTTCGCTCCGCTCAGGATGCTATAGCACTTTGATTTCGCTAACGGGTGATGTAGTTCTAATGTTAAATTATGTATAATATTACATCAATAGCTTTGCTTTGTAAAGTGAAACGGAAAAAAACAATAATAGAAGATTAAGAGAATAAAAGGATACTTGTGTTCATAAATATAACAATGGATTCAGACACGAGGTGTGCATTATGAAAAAATTTAGAGTTATAGCTGTGATTATGGTTCTGGCGCTTATGATGTGTTCCTGCGGCTCCGCAAAAACCAGCGGAGACGATTTGGAAGAAGATCTGACACCAACAAGCAGCCTGACAATTGATGAAGAAGAAGCGGCTGTACTCAATGAGAAGGTGCCGGTGATCCTATATTTTGGTGATGAGCAGCAAACCAAACTGATAAAGGAAATTCGTTATGTTGACATCAAGGAGGCAAAAAAAGGAGCCGAAACTCTTGCCTCGGTTATGGTTAGAGAGCTGATAAAGGGTCCTAAAGCCGAAGGACTTACTCCTCTTATTGCAGAAGGCACTACTTTACGATCTCCGGTTACAATTTCTGAAAGGGTTGCAACTGTTGACTTTACAAAAGAATTTATAGACAACCATCCAGGAGGAAAAGTTCTTGCCGAGCTTACAGTTTATTCAATTGTTAACTCTCTGACCGAAATGAAGGAAATTGAGAGAGTTAAAATCACGATAAATGGTAAGTCAACAAAGAACTTTAAAGATAATGTAACCTTAAGCAGTGATTTTCCTAGAAATGATGCCATAGTCAATAAGGAGGTAGGACTTGCGCTGCCTGAGGATAGCGGCCTTACACCGGTAGGTAATATTGATGAAGATGTAATTCTTGAAATTCCAGATGAAGAAGAACCGCTTGAATAATATAAGTGTGTAAAGTATAATTTATTGAAAGAAGTAGTTTGTTAAATAGAACCATATTAGGGGAGCATTAATGCTCCCCTTGTAACTGTTATGGAGGTTGTCCGGTGAAAAAAATAAGAGTAACAGTCCTGTTTGGAGGCCAATCCTCGGAACATGAAGTTTCCAGAGTATCTGCCCAGTGTGTACTTGAGAATATAGATAAAAACCGTTTTGAAATTCAGACAATAGGAATAACAAAAGATGGTGAATGGCTTAAGTATGAAGGAGATACTAGTTTAATAGGATCAGGCAAGTGGGAGGAAGCAGCACGAAACCAGCTCCGGGGGAAAATAGAAAAGGGTGTTTCAGGTAAGGATATAGTAAAGGCTCCAACCTGTAAGGAACTGATCAGTCTTAATGATGGGTACAACAATGACGAACTTGTTGATGTCGTATTTCCGGTTCTTCACGGCCCAAACGGCGAGGATGGATCGGTGCAGGGGCTGCTTCAACTGGCCGATGTTCCATATGTAGGCTGCAATATATTGTCATCAGCAGCAGGCATGGATAAGGAGTTTTCTAAACTAGTTTTTAATAATGCAGGAATTCCTCAGGCTGATTATATAAAAGTAATGAGATCAGAAATTGATGAACAAACTGATGATCTTATAAGAAGAGTTACAGAAAAACTCGGGTGGCCATGCTTTGTAAAGCCCGCCAATGCAGGTTCATCAGTAGGTGTAAGTAAGGTAAAAAGACCTGAAGACCTTTTGACAGCACTTAAATACGCTGCC
>JAAYTR010000157.1 GCA_012523685.1 Clostridiaceae bacterium
ACAGAGAAAAAGAGAGGTATTGAAGCGGAGCGGCGCATTTGACTCACTCTACAGGCACCTCTTTATAGACACAAAATCTTATAAGATTCTTCGTTTCACTGATATAAAAACTGCCCTAAAAAATTAATTTTAGGGCAGTACATTCTTAACTGATTAATATGTTTCAACAAACACTTCGAAATGAGCTTTGGGATGAGCACATGCCGGGCATACATCAGGCGCTTCTTCGCCTTCATGTATATATCCGCAGTTGCCGCACTTCCAGCGTACCTTTTCATCCTTCTTAAATACTTTTCCTTCTTCAATATTCTTGGCTAATTTGTTAAAACGAATTTCGTGCTTTTCTTCAGCAGAAGCAATACTTCTGTAAACTGCTGCTATTTCAGGGAACCCTTCTTTGTCGGCAACATCGGCAAACCGAGGATATAGGATACTCCATTCTTCATTTTCGCCATGAGCGGCATACTTTAGATTATCAAGAGTATTACCCTGAGCTGCAGGGAAACCAGCCTGAATTTCAATATTTTGAGGCAATTCACCTTCAAAGCCTGCAAGAAGAAACTTAAAGAACCTTTTTGCGTGTTCCTTTTCGTTATCTGCTGTTTCATTGAAAATATTACGAATTTGCTTATAGCCTTCCTTATCTGCTACAGAAGCATAATAAGTGTAACGCATTCTTGCCTGAGATTCACCTGCAAATGATTTCATCAGATTTACAGCGGTTTCTGTTCCTTTTAAGCTTTTCATTTCTGTACCTCCTTATTAACAAGTTATTGATATTTATTTTATCAAATTATTTGTTTTTTAACAATCTGAGCCAAAAATATTGCAAAATAAAAAGAAAGAAGTTTACTATAATAAATATTATTTATGATAAAATTAAACAGATGATTATAATTGTGGGGTAATTATAATGAATTATGATATAGCAATAATAGGGGCCGGACCTGCCGGAGCAGCTCTTGCCAGCTTTCTTCCAAAGCAATACAGAATTCTGCTATTAGACAGACGTGATCTTATAGATGGAGAAAACAGGAAGGCAAAGTGTTGTGGCGGCCTGCTTGCACCTGATGCACAAAAAATGCTCGGGAAAATGGGGCTCGCTGTACCAAAGAAAGTACTTGTGGATCCGCAGATGTTTTTAGTAAGGACTATTGATTTTGATAATTATTTAGAGAGCTATTATCAACGATTCTATTTTAACATGGACAGGCTTATGTTTGATGAATGGTTATTATCCATAGTTCCCGATAATGTTGATTTGGCATTAGGCTGCAGATTTACATCCCTGATTGAATCAAGTGACGGTTATGAGCTTGCTTTTTTGTATAATAACAAGATTTACACCGAAAGGGTCAAATTAATTGTTGGTGCAGATGGTGCCTGGTCAAAGGTACGGCAACAGATTTATGATGATAATGATACTTTAAAGAAATATATTTCAATACAAGAATGGTTTGAAACGGACAAAAATATGCCGTATTACGGAGCAATCTTTGATAGTGAAATCACTGATTTTTACTCATGGACTATACCGAAAGAAGGCCAGCTTATTATCGGTTCGGCTCTTTCGCCTGATAAAGATGCAAATAGAAAGTTTGAACTGTTAAAAGACAGGCTGAAGGAATACGGTCTGGTTTTCAGTAATTGCATCAAGAGAGAGGGCGCATATTTAATCAGACCAAGAAGAAAAGATATTATTACAGGAAATGACCATGCAGCATTGGTTGGCGAAGCGGGTGGATTTATAAGCCCCAGCTCCGCAGAGGGGATAAGCTATGCTATAAAAAGCGCTTATGCACTTGCTATGAGCCTGAATGACGGTATAGGAGATTTTCAGAAAAGATACAGAAAGAACTTAAAACCTGTTTTAAACTCCATAACATTTAAGCAAATGAAAAGCCCCGGCATGTATGATAAAATCCTCCGGGGAATGGTTATAAAAAGCGGAATATTGAGCAGTAAACGGCTTTTTACTCCGGATTAGCGTTTTGATTAGTATTATAACGCGGCCCAACACGCTTTTCCATATTTTTTAACTCTCTAATAATATATAGAGGCCTTCCTTTAGCTTCCTCGTAGATACGCCCTATATATTCACCGATGATACCCAGCATAAGCAGGATTATACCGTTAAAGAAAAGGCTTACGGCAATCAGTGAAGTCCAGCCTGACTGAGCAGCTTCAGGGAAAAATAATTTTTGAAAGAGCACGAAAATCAGGTATAAAAAGCTGATACCGGATAAGATGGCACCAATATAAGAAGCAAGTTTAAGTGGCTTGTATGAAAAAGACATAATACCGTCCATTGCAAGCTTAAGCATTTTCTTCAGAGGATATTTGGTTTCACCGGCAAATCGTTCATTGCGCTCAAATTCTATTGCAATTTGCTTAAAACCTACCCAGCTCATAAGACCTCTGACATATCGGCTTCGTTCAGGAAGCTGTTTCAGAGCCTCGCACACCTTACGGTCTATGAGTCTGAAGTCGCCGGTGTCAACTGGTATATCTACGTTTGTAAGAGTGCGAAGAATTCTATAGTAAACCTTTGCGGTAATTTTTTTAAAGAAGGTTTCACCCTTACGTGATTTTCTTTTGCCATAAACAACTTCGTAACCATCGCGCCAGATCTTTATCATATCCGGAATTAACTCAGGAGGATCCTGCAGATCACCGTCAATAATAACCATACACTCTCCTGCAGCATAATCCATACCTGCAGTAATGGCAATTTGATGCCCGAAATTTCTTGCGAAATCTATCATTTTTATTTTATCGTTGTTTCTGCAAAATTCGCTTATGATTGCCCTTGTATTATCGCGGCTGCCGTCATTTATAAAGATTATTTCATAGTTTTCGCCAATGCTGTCCATAACAGTGGTCAATCTTTGATAAGTCTCTGTAATTACTTCTTCTTCATTATACATTGGCACAATTACCGAACATAAAACCTTATCCATGAAATCCTCCAATACAATATATCATCAATAAGTATACTATAAATTTTTAAGCATTTCATTTGCTGCTTTTTGTCCTAACCTTACAGCATAATTAAGGCCCCTGTCCTCCGGATATATTTGCGACATAGAAGCCAGATAAAGTCCTTCAACTGGTGTTATAATATCCGGAATAATCCTGCTGTATCCAGGAGTAATAACTGGCTGCGCAAAGTGAGCGCGGCTTAAGACAGTATTTTTTATATTCTCGTTCTTAAAGTCGGGAAAAACCTTTTTCAAGCCGTTAATAAATACTCTGATAATCTCTTCATCAGATGCCGGGTATAGATTATCCGACTTGTCCAGATATCTGGACAGGTATACAACATGGGAATTATAGTCTCTTAAGCCCGTAAGATTTGTATGTTCAATAATAAGAACAAACGGCAGGCCTTCTTGTGCAACCGTTATCCAATAATATGGAGAAAGACTTTGAGATAACTCCAGGACAAGGCAGATATTAGATTTATATTTTATATTGTTGAGTGTTTCTTTAAAACGGGTATAACAAAGTTTAAATGACTCAGTACCCGATGGTACCTGCAATACTTCAGAAAGAATATTTGGTGAGCATGTAAATAAAACTTTGTCGTAACTTGCCTTATTATTCCTGGTAATGACATCAAACAAACCGCTTTCATTCTTGTTAATTGCCAAAACTTCATTATCTAAAAGAACATTGCCACCTGATTGTATTATTTTTTGCACCATTTTTTCTGCTAAAACTATAAAAGCTCCATCTAAATATCCCAGCATTTCCTTATTAAGATTTTTTCCTCTGGATGTTCCCCGCAACTTAAGCTTATTCCATATCCACGTACCCGATATATTTTTACTGTCTGTATCAAATTTTGATTTGATTAACGGCTCCCAGATTTTTTGCCAGGCCTCTTGTCCTGAATACTTAATAATCCATTCTTTGGCTGTTATTGTCTCAAAGGAAGAAAAGTCATTTATAAATCCTGAAACCAGTGCCATAATCCCCATACGAATTCTGGAAATCAGAGAGAGCGGCTGAAAGCGTAACAAGTCAAGA
>JAAYTR010000158.1 GCA_012523685.1 Clostridiaceae bacterium
GTCAGCAGATACAAGCAGGTAACACCGGCCAATCCTCCCCCGATAATCAAATGATCTGTTGATATATCTTCTTTTAGTGGTTCAAAATTTACTCCTTCAGAGCTTGATATCCAGTATGGTGTATTCATAAATATATCTCCTTTTACCGTTCAATCACACTTTATTGTGTGACAATAAATGAAAATAATGCGAATACACCAAAAAATATTAATTATTTTTAAGATGAAACATCCAAACCAAAGCTAATTGCATGGCAATAATCATCGGAATCCCCAGCATAAACGAAATATGCCTGGTCTTGTGCCTGAAAAGAAACATGGAAGCGTATATGCCAACCGATCCTCCAATTACTGCAAGGAGAAAAAGAGACTTTTCCGGTATTCTTCTGCGGTCATGTATAGCCGCGCTTTTGTCATAACCTGATACGCAAAGTGCAAATACATTGATAATTAAGATATAAGTAATTAATATTTCCATATAACCTCCAAATTCTTCGTTGTGGGAGTGCCGCTTAATTTTGATTATCATTCACATGAGCGGTGCGAAAAGTCTTAAAAAGCCTCTGGCGATACGCTTTAAAGGTTTAATACTCAAGCAGTCTTCAAGGGTGATTTCCTTGCATTTTTCAAATGTTTCAATAAAATCATGCTTTATCGCCTTTATTGATTTAGTTTTATACAACCATACACCACACTCAAAGTGGAAGTATAGGCTCCGGTAGTCGAGATTAATTGAACCGACAGTACCTAAAACATCATCACATACAAAAGCTTTTGAGTGAAGAAAGCCAGGGCTATACTCAAAAATTCTTACTCCCGCTTCGATAAGTACTTCATAATAAGATTGGGTTACCAAAAAAACATACCATTTGTCCGGAATATGTGGTGTTACGATTCTTACATCTACACCGCTTTTTGCCGCCAATTTAAGAGTCGTTATCATCTCATGGTCTAACACAAGGTATGGCGTAAAGATGTAAACATAATCTCTGGCTCTGCTTATCATGTTTATATAAGTATATTCACCTACAGGTTCATTGTCCAGGGGACTATCTCCATAGGGCTGTATATATCCGTCCGCTTCATATATGCCATCACAGACTGTGCATGCTTTAAGTGAGTCATAGTCTTCCGGTTCATTCGAGAGATATGACCAGAGTTCCAGGAAGATTACTGTCATGTTCCAGGCTGCTTCACCTCTTACCATAATAGCCGAATCCTTCCAATGCCCATACCTTTCATAGACATTTATATATTCGTCGGCAAGATTAATACCTCCGGTAAAAGCCGTGTGCCCATCAATTACTATAATTTTTCTATGATCCCTGTTGTTCATCCTTATTTCCAGCAAGGGGGTAAACGGGTTAAATACATAACACTTTATGCCCTTTTCACGAAGTCTATTGTAATACTTATAGGGAAGGGTTGTCAGACAACCCGCATCATCATACATTACGCGGACATCAACACCTTTAGCCACCTTATCCTCAAGAATGCTCAAAATAGTATTCCACATCAGACCTTCCCTGATTATAAAAGTCTCAATAAATATGAACTTTTCGGCTTTTTTCAATTCTTCTATAAATGAGATAAAAAACTCTTCGCCGGA
>JAAYTR010000159.1 GCA_012523685.1 Clostridiaceae bacterium
AATCCTGTCACTCAACAGATTATAACGTTATCAACGTGACAGCCTACTGTTATTTCAGCCATCATGCTCCGGGGTGGTTCAAAACAGTGATTCGCAGGATGGATTGCAGCCGGGTCCCTCCCTCTCTGAAGCGTTTGCATCAGTTTTGCGTATCCCTTTCAATGCATTTACATATTAAAGACAGATTCATAATACAATATCAGGTTTTCCTTGTCAAACGTTTAGTATATATGTCTCTACTTATTTTTTTGAAATAAATTCGAATATTACATGAGCAACCCCGTCTTCCTCGTTGGATAACGTGATATAATCCGCCTTTTCTTTTACTTCCCGGGGAGAATTAGCCATTGCGACACCAAGGCCGGCATATTCTATCATGGATAGATCGTTGAAACCATCCCCCACAGCTATCATCTCGCTTTGTTTTATACCGTAGAACTGGCCCAGCTTCTCCATAGCAATAGCTTTTGATGCATTCTTATCAACAAATTCCATAAAATATGGCCTTGACGGATGGAAATTGACGTTTTCACTTAAGAAACTTCCAATCTCTTTTTGGTATTGCGCAATTTTTTCAACTTCATCATACCAGAGTATTTTTGTTACACCTTTTTCTATTATCTTTTCCAAATTGTCAATAAGAATTGGTTCAACCCCTGATATCATCTTGTAGTTTTCTACTCTCTCATTAATTTGGGGTACATAAAGCTTATTGTCGTTCCATATCATTATAGTTACGTTATATTTTTCACCCAGGCTGATAACATCTCTTGAATCGTTCCGGGACAGCTTTTGCTCATAAAGCACCTTTCCGGATTTTCCCATTACAACCATAGCCCCATTATATGTAATAAAGGGTACATCAAGATTCAGTGTTCTGTTCAGTTTCTCAATCCCCTGTATGGGCCTTCCTGATGCGATAGTAAATATGAGACCTTTGTCAACCCACTGTTTTATTGCATTTTTTGTATTCTCGGTAAGCTCGCCGCGATCATTCAATAGTGTTCCGTCTATGTCTACCGCCATTAGTTTGTAAGCCATTTGATAACTCCTTTTCTTTACCGTTGTGTTGTAAATATGATCATTAATAAGAGATCCATTATTTATTCAGTTATATATGTTAAAAACATCTTTTCCCTTGTAGCGTATTACACTTAAATTGGAAAAGCGTTCTTCAAGAATATCCGCCATCTCTTCCACAAAAAGTATCTCAGTTCCGTAATGTCCCGCATCAATTGTGAAAATTCCATTAAATAAAAGCTCCTGGGCATCATGGTATTTTAAATCACCTGTAATAAGAATAACGGGACTAATACTGATAAGATTATCTAAAATTTCCCTGTCATATGAACCATTATAAACCGCTACTCTTGTGACTGTTTGAGGAATCTGTCCTACATATCTCATGCTTTCAAGAGATAGTTTTGATTTTACCCTGTTAAGAAACTCTATTCCGTCGGTGGGCTTGATTTCTCCATATCTTCCGGCACCATACTCAGCTGAGTCAAAAGCTGTTGTTCTTAAGACCTTAATATTTTTCAGACCAATCTTTTCACATAACAAATCACTCAGCCCTCCATCAGCTGAGTCAAAATTTGTATGACTGCTGTATAGAGCTAAATCATTTTTTATTGCTTTAATCAAGATTCTGCTTTCTTTAGTCGTGTCAGTAAATTTCTTTAACGCTTTAAAAATTGTGGGGTGGTGTGACAAAACTAATTGACAATTCTGCGAAATAGCATAATCAATAGCATCAATATCAACATCAAGGCATACCAACACCTTTGATACTTCAGTGTCTGGATTCCCAAGAATCAGGCCGCTGTTGTCATAGGTCTCCTGAAGTGAGATAGGAGCTTTCTCCTCTAAAAACGAAATAATATTTCTTAGCTTCATTCATTCACCTCCTAAGGAATTTAAAAGTATCGTCAGTTCTTTTAACAGCTTTTCTTCCATGTCAATCTTTTCGGCATTATACATGACTTTTGCGCTTTTTAGACCATTAACAGCCTTTTTTTGTTTCCTTATATGGTCTTTTACCCAATCCTTTAATAACGGATCTTTTTTTTTGATTAATATATCCCCAATCAAATCCCTGATTCTTTCCCTGTTTTCACATCGTATTCCGGTATATCTCGTTAAAATTACCAGGTAGAGCTTTTTTCCTTCACATGTTAAGCTCTCATCGATAATCTCAAAACCGTTCTCCCATAAAAAAGGGCGAATAAGCTCCTGATGTGTCATGGGTTGAATAAGAATACAATTAGCTTTTTTTGCTACATTTATCGACTCCTGAATCAGTTCGGTAATTAGTATTCCGCCCATTCCGGCCAAAACTATTACATCGGCTTCATGCTCTTTTACAGGAGTAAGACCACTCCCCATACGTAATTCCATATTATTTACCAGCATATATTTTCTGCGGGTTCTTTCAGCTCTTTCCAAAGGGCCGGGCCTTATATCACAGGCTAAAGCCTTTTTGCACCGACTGTTGAGAAGAGCAAAAGCAGGAATTAATGCATGGTCGGTTCCGATATCCGAAAGAATATCGCAAGGAGGAATCATATCATATATAAGCTTCAGTCTTCCACTAAGAACCATAAATGCCCCCGCCAAGAAAATTTAAAAAGGATGATTGCTCTGCAATCATCCTTCCTATTTATTGGTGGGCCTTCAGGGACTCGAACCCCGGACCAACCGGTTATGAGCCGGTGGCTCTGACCAACTGAGCTAAAGGCCCGAATATGGCTCCTCAAGTTGGACTCGAACCAACGACCCTGCGGTTAACAGCCGCATGCTCTACCGACTGAGCTATTGAGGAAAGTTATTGCACTTTTCGTCAAGCGCAGAACAAGATATATTATACTGATAAAGCTGCTGCCGGTCAAGATTTATTTTTATCTTTCTCATTATTGCTCATAATTAAATATTGGAGGGCAATATATCTCTTCAGGGTATTCTCTGTCTGGATTGAAATGTCTTCCAAAAACAGGTTGTATAGTTCCGGGCTGTCCAGTATATATTTTGCCTCCAAAACACGGTCTGCAAAAGAATTGATTTTTCTCAGCACATTAGGATCGGAAAGGGTTTTTAGATTTCTCTCCTTTGCCAGCGTCAGCTTAAGCAGTGATGGAATCCGGGAAAGGTAGTTATCCTCAGCGGATTCGATACCCAAAAGCATCTCAATATCTATATCAAGTTCATGTATTATCCTTAGTATTATACCCAGCTTTGGATTTGTCTTTCTACCATTTTCTATCTGTGAAAGATAACCGGGCGATATTTCTATTAACTTGGCAAATTCACTTAAGTTATATCCTTTTTCTTCACGTTTTGTTTTAATAATTTCGCCAACACTTATTTCCATATGGTTCCTCTTCGAAATGACAGTGTATTTATAATCTATTATAGAATAATATTATATTATATCTAACCAATAGTCAAAGATAGCCAGTAACTTTTAACGGCAGATAATTTGTGTTATAATAACCTCACCCGAATACGAAATCAAAGATTTCGGTCGGGTGCCCGAGAACATTGATACTTCGTATTAATAACCTCACCCGAATACGAAATCAAAGATTTCGGTCGGGTGCCCGAGAACATTGATACTTCGTATTAATACCTCATCCGAATATGAAATCAAAGATTTCGAACGGGTGCCGAAATAATACTTTTGTACAATTTATCTTTGTCCTTATGCGAGGAGGATACTATATGAATAAAAACTATAGAAGCAGCAAGGAAGCTAATGTTTCAGCTGTTTCGAAGAAAAATAGAAGTACCGGTTTGATTATACTTTTATTATTTGTAAAAGCTTTTCTGATATCTTTATCTATCGTTTTTTCGCTTCTTTTTGTAGTCGGAAGCGCTGCAGGCGGCCTGTTGGGCGGTGGAGTTTACGGCATAATCAAAACAACTCCTATGGTTGAAGCAGAGTTGTTTAAAACCATGGGTTTTAATTCCTATGTATATGACGCTGACGGAAATATTATTGCCGAGCTAAAAAGGGAAGAAAACCGTGTCTGGATAAATTATGATGAGATACCTAAAATGTTGATTGATGCATATATATCTGTTGAGGATAAGCGTTTTGAAGATCATAAAGGTATCGATTTCAGGCGCATAGGAAGCGCTGTTCTTACCTATGGTAAAAAACTGTTAGGTGCAGATGTGGAAATGGAGGGCGGAAGCACGATCACGCAGCAGCTCATAAAAAATCTGACAAAGCGTGATGATGTCACTGTGCCTCGAAAACTCCAGGAGCAGTGGCAAGCCTTACAGCTTGAAAAAGTATTAACAAAAGAAGAGATTTTAACATATTATCTAAACAACATTCCAATGGGTGGTAATTTTTATGGTATTGAAACAGCCGCCAAAGGCTATTTTGGCAAAGACGTCCGTGATTTATCACTTGCCGAATGCGCCAGTCTTGCCGGTATAACCAATTGGCCAACTAAATATATGCCCATTAATGAAACCAATATAGAAGCTAATCTGGCAAGAACTAAGACAATCCTGGGACTTATGCTGGAACAGGGGAAAATAACACAAAGCGAGTATGACGAGGCTCTTAAAGAAAATATAGTATTCAGGTATAATCCTGAAGCCGGTAAGGTTATGAAGACCAGTAACCAGTCTTATTTTGTAGATGAAGTAATAAAAAGCCTTAAGAACTATCTTATGCAGACAAGCGGCTACACCGAGCAGGCAGCATTAGACATCATCTACAATAATGGTCTCCATATCTATTCCAGTATGGATCCTAAGGTACAAAAGGCTTTAGACGAGGTCTTTACCAATCCTGACTTATTTTCATATGATAATAAATACACCGATGAAAAGCCTCAGGCAGCTATGGTTGTTATGGGAAAGGATGGCTTTGTGAAAGGTGTATACGGTGGACGAGGCGCCAAAGAAGGCAGTGTGTTTAATCGTGCTACCCAGGCCGAACGCCCGCCCGGATCTGCAATAAAACCTATTCTTATATATGGTCCCGGCATTGAAAGCAGGGCTATAACTGCAGCAACAGTGGTAGATGATGTAAAACAATATTTATTGCACGATAAACCTGAACAGGAATGGCCCCGAAATGTCGAGAAATCAAATTTTGGCTTAACAACAGCCCGTATAGGTATATTTAAATCCCGAAATGTTGTGGCAACATTACTGTTAAAAGATTATGTCGGTGTTCCCACAGCCCTTGATTATCTTAACAAGCTTGGTATTGACAGACGGGATGAGCAATATCTGTCCATTGCTATGGGTGGCTTTAACAAAGGTATGACACCCCTTGAAATGGCCGGAGCTTTCACTCCTTTTGCGAATAAAGGAATATACACAAAGCCTATGTTTTTTACCGAGGTCAAGGATAACAACGGAAAAACCATTATATCTGTTAAACCTGAAAGAGCTCAGGTCTTTTCAGAGCAAACAGTCTTTATTATGGACGATATGCTGCAGGACGTTGTTACGAAGGGAACGGCTTATCCTGAGGGTATAATCGAATACAAGGATGCCGAAGGCAAGAAGGTTGTTATTCCTTCCGCAGGAAAAACAGGAACTACAGACTCTGACAAAGACAAGTGGTTCTGCGGATTCACCCCATATTATGTAGGGGTGAGCTGGTATGGTTACGATAAAGCGGTAGAAATCCAAAGGGAAGAAAAAGACAATGCACTACTTATATGGAACGCTGTTATGAATAAGATTCATGAAGGGTTGCCGTCTGTGCCGTTTTTTGACAGCGTACCTCCAAATATAGTTAAGCGTACTATTTGTATTGATTCGGGCAAGATAGCAACTGATCTTTGCAGAAAAGATCCCCGAGGCGGCAGAGTTCGTGAGGAATACTTTATAGAAGGTACTGAGCCGGCATACAGTGATATTTGTACTGTTCATGTTGCATATGAAGCTTGTACTGCCTCACAGGATGCCCTGAAGAGGGACCTTCTCGCAACTGAATACTGTCCTTTTGAAACAACAGTGCAAAAGGTGGGTATAAAAAGGCCTGTTGAGTACAAACCTGCATTCCCGAATGATCCATATCCGGCTGACAGTATTTATGAAATTCCGGAAGGAGAATTCTGTACCGTTCATGGACACGATTTTCTGATTCCGCCGGTGGTGGAAGATTATATTCCACCCGATTCGACAATTGACGATGAAAACCTGCCTGAAGGTTTACCGGGCGGTCCCTGGGCAGAAGATATCGGGGATCCTCTGGAGGAGGAAAACTGGGAAGGTATTGATTGGGGCAACAACCCAAATTCATGGGATTAGATATGGAAAAAAAAGTGCCTGCAGTGTGAGTCAACAGTTCTGCTTACGTCAGTTGACAACACTCATGGCACTTTTTTCGTTTTATTGTCTCTTTCGGATATCAGATATTTGAATCTACAGATCTTTCCGGTTTTGGGCCAAAGTATTGATAATAGTAACTAAGAAGCCCTCCATTATATAGCTTGCGATTTTTATCGGCCTTTCTTCCAAAGGATTTCTCAAATTCAGGATCCGCATTGATTATATAGTAAGACCAGGTGGGAAGCCTCTTAAAGCTCTCTCCCATAGTATGATAGAGCAGGCTGTTTTCCTTCTTCTCACCCAATCTCTGTCCATATGGCGGGTTAGTAATGATAAAACCGTATTTTGCTTTAGAAGAAATATCTTTCACATCTCTTACCTGAAGATGCACTGCTTCCGACACACCTGCCTGTTTGGCATGATAATTGGCCAGACTCACCGCTTCAGGATTTATGTCATAGCCCTGGATAAGCTTTTCTGTAACCGGCTTAATTAAGCTTCTTGCCTCCTCTAAAGCACTGTACCAAATCTTTTTGGGTATTATCGGCCATTCCTGGCAGTCAAAATCCCTGTCAAGACCGGGTGCTTTATTCATTGCCATCAATGCAGCTTCAATAGGGATTGTGCCTGATCCACAAAAAGGATCTATCAGGTTTTTCCCCGGTGCCCATCGGCTTATTCTGAGCATGGCTGCCGCAAGAGTCTCTTTGATGGGCGCAGAATACGCAAGAGTTCTGTAGCCTCTTTTATGAAGTCCATCACCACTGCTGTCCAATGCAATTATTACATTGTCCCTTGTTATGCTAAAGTCAATGCGAAACCTTGGACCCGTCTCGGGAAAGGTCTCGAGCTTATATGATTTTTTCAGCCTCTCCACAACTGCTTTTTTTATTATCGACTGGCAATCAGATACACTCATAAGGGTTGACTTAACACACCCGCCTGTGACAGGAAATTCAGCATCTTTCGGGAGCCATTCCTCCCAAGGTATTGCAAGAACCGATTCAAAAAGATCGGTAAAAGTAGTTGCGGTAAATTCGCCCATTAAAACATAAACACGCCCTGCCGAGCGAAGCCACAAATTTGCACGGCAAAGCGCTTCAAAATCACCGTCAAAAAATATTTTTCCGTTGTCAGTAAAGGTATCTTCATATCCCAGGTGTTTGATTTCACGTGCCACAACAGATTCAACGCCGAATGTTGCAGTGGCATATAGTCGTAGTTTTTTCATATTGCTCCTTTATCAAGTAAATCGGGTTTTTCGTCTATCTCAAAATCTGAAGATTATGCTTTTATTCTCTGAATAACGAACCCCCGATAAATTCACGTAAAATTGAGTTAGCCGGTACCAAATCGGTCGGCGCTGATACAAAGTAGCTTAAAAACTCAATAAGTCTGCGTGCCTCTGCATATTGAGGCATATCTTTGGTTATTTTATTCAACAACGGCAGGGCCATAGGCTTCAGCATCGGAAGATCATAAATCAGAGATGAGTTAAACATTGCGTCTGCCTTCTCCTGGAAAGGAAATATGTTCTTCTCTTCACCTTTTCTGACACTTGGCCATAAATCGATTGTTCTAGGTGCAGGTGTACCTCTGTATCTGTTATCCCTGACCATACGTCTGATAAGTCTTAAATCAGTGGTAGGAATTCGATTATATCTGTCAATTCTCATCGAGGTAATAGCACTTATATATATATTGAACTTATTCTCCTGTTTCACTTCACTGGTGAGTCCCGGATTCAGACAATGTATGCCCTCAATAACCAATACCTCTCCCTCAACCATTTTCATCTTTTTGCCGTTGTATTCTCTCATGCCTTTTTGAAAATTATAGCTGGGAATTTCAACCTCACCACCATTAATCAGTGTATTTATGTCCTGATTGAAAAGATGCAGATCGACTGCCTTCAGGGCTTCATAGTCAGGCTTTCCATCCTCGTCTAATGGTGTCTTCGTCTTATCTACAAAATAATCATCGACTGATATATTCAATGGCTTCAGACCGTTTACCTTAAGCTGAATAGACAGTCTCTGGGCAAAAGTTGTTTTCCCTGAAGATGAGGGCCCTGCAATCATAATTACCTTTTTTTGAGGTTGCTGATGCTTGATTAAATCAGCAATTTGAGCAATTTTTTTCTCATGCAAAGCTTCTGCAATAAGCACAAGATCTTTAAGACCGCCATTTTCTATTACATCATTAAGCTTTCCTACGTCTCCCACTCCGAGTATGTTAATCCATTCGCCGTACTCTGTGAAAATATTGAAGAGCTTTCTCGGAATAGGTACGTCCGGTAGCACATTGGGGTTTTCTTTCTTTGGCAGAATCAATACAATGCCGCCGTTATCTGCTTCTACTGCAAAAAGCTTAAGATAACCGGAGCTGGGCACCATGTATCCATAAAAATAGTCTTCTATATTATCAAATATATAAAGCGTAACATAATCTTTTTCACGATTTTCAATAACTCTGTGCCTGTCTTCACGCCCTCTTTTAAGGAAGATTTTTCTGGCCTCATCAATCGAACCAGTCACTTTGATAAATGGTATATTCATTTCGACCAATTCTCGCATTCGTCTTTCAATACGTACAGCATCTTCCGGAGTTACATGATAGTCTAAAATCTCGAAAAATATACCCCGGCTGACCGAATGACGAATCTGTAATTCATATTCAGGAAATAAATCCTTTACCGCCTTTATTAAAAGAAACTTCAGCCCCCGCTCATATATTCTTAATCCATCTTCACATGCTAAATCTACAAAGTTGATCTTACAGTCATTTTCTAAGCGATATGTGAGTTCCCTTATCTCATTATCAATCAAAACAGCAACAATAATAGAATCCTTTTTACCCTTTAAACCTTGGATAAGATCTTCCACTCTTGTACCCTTTTTTACAATCATTTCTTTGCCGTTTAAATTTATGCGAAGTTCATTATCAGCCATTAAAACAGAATACCTCCCATATTCTCAGATAGTTTCATTATCCTATATTTACCCACATTCATCAAGTTTAAGGCTTTTGTATCAGATATTATGTCCAAAAAGTATCACCTTCCTTTATACATACTCTTTAAAACAAGTATTCTTTAGATTATATTATTAATTTTCATGGTCTTATGCTCTCACAAGTTGATACGCTTGTACATATTATGTAAAAGAAACAAGCATGGAGGCAACGTCTAAATGGATAATCTAAACATAGCAACGATATATACGGGAAACAATTGTACCGGCGAAGCTATTATGATACCGGTCATGCCTATACGGCCCGAACTGGCTCAGGCTTATGTACCATACCAGCTCTATAATAAGATCTTTCCCGCTCAAGAAGGCTTAAGAAAAGGAACTATCTTCCCTGAACTTGTTAAATAATAAATTTGGAGGTGTTTTTACGTGGATGAACAAACAACGCTATTAGAGCAGATTATGGCTTACGATTTTGCTCTGTATGATTTACAACTTTTTTTAAATACACATCCCTCAGATACAAACGCACTCCGGGACTATAAAATGGCCTTGGAACAATCCGAAAACTTAAGACGTCAGTATCAAAACAGATACGGACCTCTTACTGCCCGATATTTGCCGAATACAACCTGCTGGCAGTGGATTAACGATCCTTGGCCATGGAATAATAAGGAGGTATAAAAAATGTGGCTTTATGATAAGAAAACTCAGTACCCTATTAAAATAACCAAACCAGATCCTAGAATGGCTATTGCCATATTAACCCAATACGGCGGCCCTAACGGTGAATTAGCTGCATCTTTACGCTATCTGAGTCAAAGATTCTCAATGCCAACCAAAGAAGCAAAGGCAACATTGAATGATATAGGTACCGAAGAACTGGCTCACCTTGAAATGATAGGTACAATGGTTCATCAACTGATGGATAAGGTTCCCCCAAAAGAGCTTGAAAGGCTGCATGTTGATACAAATTTTGTTATTCACGGCAGAGCTGTTTATCCATCTGATTCTAATGGTGTTCCCTTTACCGCAGCCTATATTGAATCAATGGAAGACCCTATCGCAAACCTTAATGAAGACCTTGCAGCGGAGCAAAAAGCCCGTGCTACATATGAATACCTGCTAAGTATAGCCGATGATCCCGATGTTAAAGATCCTCTCCGCTTCTTAAGGGAGCGTGAGGTAGTCCATTACCAGCGTTTTGGTGAAACCCTGAGGATAGTTCAGGAAACTATGAACAGTAAAAAATATTTCTGACGACGAGTATTACTTATGTTGTGTACTTATACCTCCATATTCTTACCCTTCACGCAGAATAAACCAGTATTTAACTGGTTTATTCTATATAGTTCTGAGGAACGGCCTAATAAAAACATTATAATCCGAAAGATTAAACATATGCACTTTATTGCTTTTGCAAAAGACAAAGCTGTGATAATCAACCCGCAATCAATTAAAAAACACTTATTATTTTCATGTTCCCGCCTTATTCACATTAATTCTGTGATACAGTACAGCAATTTAAGACTTCTGTTCACAATCATCATAATTGTTATATCATACCATTTGTTGTATTATTAAAACAGAGGTGATAATATGAGAAAACCAACTCTATTATTTATCATTCTAATTTCGCTTGTTTTTTCTGGCTGCACTGTACAAGGTGATGACATAGCATCAATTAACAAAGAATTGTCTTCCGTTAAAGCCAAAGTTGCTGAATTGGAGGTAGAAAACTCAAAATTAAAAGCTGAATTACAGCATATTAAAGCAGAATCAGAACAAAAACAAATAATAATAGATGAGTTTGACTCTGCAGCTGATGATAAAACGTTCGGAGGAAAAGCAAATGGGATTTTTTGATTTAAAAGCAACATGTGCAAACTGTAATAAAGAAATTGGTCTGAATCGTTTTCAGATTGCAAACAAAGAATGGATTTGTCCTGAATGCTTTAAAAAATGTGGATTTAATATGACAACACCAATTAATAAAATGTCTGTTTCCGATATAAAGTATGCAATTAGTGCTCAACAAAAAAACGCCGAAAAACTTATTGCATTTAAACCTACAAAGAAATTCGGAGCATTCATAGAATTTGATGAGAACCAAAAGACATGGCTTATACCAGATGGCTTTTTGGGCACGAAGAAAAATCCAAAAATTTATAATTATAGTGATATTGTTGACTTTGAATTATTAGAAGATGGAGAATCAATCACTAAAGGTGGATTAGGTAGAGCTATAACAGGCGGATTATTATTTGGAGGCATAGGTGCCGTTGTTGGTGGCATTACTGGTGGCAAGAGAAGTAAATCGATATGTAATAGCTTAAAGATTAAAATTACAGTGAACGACATGAGAAGTCCTGTTGTATATATTAATCTTTTGGCAACTGCAACTAAAAAAGACAGCTTTACATATAAATCTATTTATAAGTCAGCCCAAGAAATCTTATCAACGTTACAATTGATTTGTAATAGTCCAAAAGTACCGGAAGAAAACAGCAATGTCCATCCTAAATCAAATGCTGACGAAATTTTAAAGTTTAAAAATTTATTGGATCAAGGAATTATAACTCAAGAGGAATTCGATTTAAAGAAAAAGCAACTGCTAGGGCTATAAACATCCATAATAACATCTTAAGCCAAGGCATAATTGAGTCTTGGCTTTTTTATATTAAAAGAATTATATGACAAAATCTTTTCAAACCATCAAAAGAATGGATCGCTTAACCTATCCCATGATAGAAACAGAATAACTCTGGATATTTTGAAATTGAAATTGATAATTATATTAAAATGCCAATATAATTACATATATATAAAAAATATAATACGACAAAAGAACCTGTAAAACAATATCAATTGTTTTCGTACAATAGAATTAATATTCGGATTCCGGCTTATCACTCGCTGGCTTTGAAATTGTAAACAGGCTTGATTATATCAAGTATTTCAACTGTATCCTGAATGTTTTCAATAATTTCTCCCACTGGTTTATAGGCAGGGTACATTCATCCAGTGTAGCCCTGCTGACAGTAGTGGCATATATACCTTCCATAGTTTTTTCAAACTCTTTAAAAATAGGCCGTGCACCTCGTTTATTATTACGATATTTTGACTCCGGAGACTCTGAATATTATCAAGCATTATTCTGATACATTTTCAGGTTGGAAAAGCAGAGATAACTTAATAGATTTAATTGCATAACAAGAACAAATATTTTTGTTGTAAACACACTTTGCTGTATAATGATGACATGACGAAGGAGACCTCTACCCATCTCTAACCGGGCCTTATCTTCCGATAATTCCACCGCTGACATCTACTGTGGTGCCCGTCATATAGCTGGAAGCTTCTGAGGCTAAAAATGCTACCACCCTCGCAACCTCTTCTCTATCAGCTATCCGCCCCAAAGGAATCTCCTTTTTATACCTTTCCATATTTTTATCAAGAGTATCAGCAGTCATCTCAGTATATATCATCCCGGGTGCCACGGCATTGACTTTGATTCCATACTGGGCAACTTCTTTTGCCAGGGAAAGTGTAAAGGAAACTACTCCTCCTTTACTGGCGGAGTAGTGAGACTTTCCGGTTTTCGATCCATTGTATGCAGCCTGTGAGGCTATATTCACAATATTACCGGGAATACCTCTGATTATCAGCGAATTCACCATTTCCCTGCAGGTAAGGAAGGTTCCTGTCAGGTTAGTCCGTATTACACTATCCCACTCTTCCAGTGTCATATCCTTTACCATAGAAACAGGGCATATTCCTGCGTTGTTAACCAATATATCCATACCCGGAAATTGATCTGAAACCTTCCTGAAAATACGCTTGACGTCCTCTTGGCAAT
>JAAYTR010000160.1 GCA_012523685.1 Clostridiaceae bacterium
AACAGCCAGTAATTACTCAAGGAGAGTTGCAATGGTACAAATAGTGCGAGTTAGAAACAAACGACAATTCAATACTTTTATTAAATTCCCGTTTGAGCTGTATAAAAATAATCCCTATTGGGTGCCGCCACTCATATCGGACGAGAAATTTACTCTTGATAAAAAGAAGAATCCGGCTTTTGAGTTCAGTGATGCTGAGCTTTGGCTGGCATATAAGGATGGAAAGGTGGCAGGACGTATAGCCGGTATAATAAGCCACAGCTACATAGAAAAATGGGGAAACAGATATGCCCGTTTTGGATGGATTGATTTTATTGATGATATTGATGTTTCAAAAGCTCTTCTTGAAACCGTTGAAGAGTGGGCAAAGGAAAATGGGCTTGAAGGCATCCATGGTCCCTTAGGTTTTTGTGACCTGGATAAGGAAGGAATGCTCATAGAAGGTTTCGAGGAACTGGGTACTTTTGTTACTATATATAACTATCCATACTACATGAAACATATGGAGGCTCTGGGTTATGTTAAGGATGCCGAGTGGATTGAAATTGATATCAGATTGCCTGAAAAAGATATAGCTGAAAGAATTTCAACACTCGCTCAAAAAGCTAAAGATAAATATAAATTAAGCGTTGTGCCATTAAAAAAATCCAGGGATGTTATCCCATATGTTGAAGAGATATTTGATTTATTGAACCAAGGATATGAGCATCTTTACGGTGTTGTTCCAATTACCCCAAAGCAAGTTGAAAGCTATGTGAAACAATTCTTCTCATTTTTAAACATTGATTATATCTGTATTGTGAAAGGAGAAGACGGAAAAATTGCCGGGTTCGGAATAATTATGCCTTCGTTGACCAGGGCGGCCCAAAAGAGCAAAGGACGACTTTTCCCGACAGGATTTATTCATTTTCTAAAGGCTATTAAAAAGAATGATACACTTGATTTGTATCTGGTTGCCATAAGACCGGAGTTAAGATCAAAAGGAGTTCCATATGTTCTGTTGGACGAACTCACTTCAGCAGCCAGAAAAAATGGTGTAGTAAAAGCAATTGCATCGCCTGAGCTGGAAACAAATCATGCAGTTCAGTCCATGTGGAGAAGCTACGAAACCCGTATTCACCGCAGAAGAAGATGTTACTTAAAACTATTTAATGATTCACATGAAAATAGGACAGAGCCGGTTGAATCATAATTGAAAAATTGTTTAAGTATAATGATAAAAGCAAATAAAGGGGGATGAGTTATGGAAGCTTTTTATGCTTATGCTTGGCTGGGGCTTATTGTAATTCTTGTTATAATAGAGGCTGCTACAGTGAGTCTTACCACAATATGGCTGGCTGGTGGAGCTCTTATTGCTTTTATTTTTGCGCTGCTGGGATTGCCTTTATGGACACAAATAGCGGTGTTTTTGGCTACTTCTATAATACTTTTAATTTTCACCAGACCTATTGCTTTGAAATATTTTAAGGTAGGAATACAAAAGACTAATACCGATGCTCTTATTGGAGAAACCGGGTTGGTCATTATGGATATATCCGAGCATAAACCGGGGCAGGTTAAGGTAAAAGGACAGGTTTGGACAGCTATAAGTGAGTCTGGATATCCTGTTCAGGCGGATACTGAAGTTATAATAACGGCTATTGAGGGAGTTAAGCTTGTAGTAAAAAAATCTGTTGATAATTAATTATAAATTTTTAGGAGGTATATTATGTTGGAATATGTAGTCCCAGCGTTAATCGCACTTGTGATAATCATTATTATCAGGAACATCAAAATTGTGCCACAGGCTCAAGCTTTTATAATTGAAAGATTGGGTGCTTATAAGGAAACATGGGAAGTTGGGCTCCATTTTAAGATTCCGTTAATTGACAGAGTCGCTAATCGGGTTTCAATAAAGGAAAGGGTACTGGATTTTCCACCTCAACCGGTTATTACAAAGGATAATGTCACCATGCAGATAGATACCGTCATATATTTTACCATTACCGACCCTAAGCTCTTTACTTATGGAGTAGAGCGCCCTATGATGGCT
>JAAYTR010000161.1 GCA_012523685.1 Clostridiaceae bacterium
GTAAATGTTATTTTAATATTATTCTGCTCCATTCTCTTAGCGGTCTCGTTGAGCATAAGGCTGCAAATCTTCTTGATATCTTCACGACTAAGCGGATGGAATACTATAATCTCGTCAACACGGTTTATAAACTCGGGACGGAACGTCTTTTTTAGCTCTGTCATGACATTCTTTTTCATGTCTTCGTAATCCTGGCTGGCGTTCTCATCCATTGAACTGAATCCCAACCGTTTTGGTTCTACAATATCACGGGCTCCCACATTGGATGTCATGATGATTACGGTATTTCTGAAATCAACCGTCCTTCCGGTGGAATCAGTTAATCTTCCGTCATCCAGAATCTGAAGAAGCATGTTAAATACATCGGGATGAGCCTTTTCAATTTCGTCAAAAAGAACCACTGAATAAGGCTTCCTTCTAACCTTTTCAGTTAACTGGCCTCCCTCGTCATAGCCGACATAACCGGGAGGTGACCCTACCAGCCTGGATACGCTGTGTTTTTCCATATACTCAGACATATCAATACGAATCATCAGGCTTTCATCACCGAAAAGAGCTTCTGCAAGAGCTTTTGAAAGTTCTGTTTTACCTACGCCGGTTGGTCCTGAGAAAATGAATGAGCCCACCGGACGCTTAGGATCCTTCAGTCCTACCCTTCCTCTTCTTATGGCTCTTGCAACCGCGCTCACAGAATCCTCCTGACCTATAACTCTCTTATGAAGAATCGATTCCATATTCTTAAGGCGCTCGGTTTCTTCCTGTGCAAGTCTGCTAACAGGTATACCTGTCCATGAACCAATAATCTCAGCAATCTCTTCCTCAGTAACTACCTGAGTATTCTTGGAATTCTCCATTTGCCAGGCTTCTTTCTTGGCAGCCAGCTCTTCTTTAAGCTTGTTTTCCTCATCCCGGATAGATGCCGCTTTTTCAAATTCCTGGCTTACTATGGCATCTTCCTTCATTTTGTGCAGATCTTCAATTCTGCGCTCCAGATCCTGCAGATCCGGCGGTGCAGTAAAACTCCTTAATCTGACCTTGCTGGATGCCTCGTCGATCAGATCAATTGCCTTGTCAGGTAAATACCTGTCGTTTATATACCTTGAAGACATTTTAACTGCTGCATCAATTGCTTTGTCTGTGATTTTAACATTGTGATGAGCCTCATATTTATCCCTTATACCCAACAAAATCTGTATCGCTTCCTCCTGGGTTGGCTCAGTAACTGTAATAGGCTGAAAACGCCGTTCCAGGGCAGCATCCTTTTCAATATGCTTGCGGTATTCATCAAGGGTTGTAGCTCCGATTATCTGGATTTCTCCTCTGGCCAGAAGCGGTTTTAAAATATTAGCCGCATCTATTGCCCCTTCTGCTGCACCCGCACCTACGATGGTGTGCAATTCATCAATGAAGAGTACTACATTTCCTGCATTTCTTATCTCTTCTATAGATTTTTTCAGCCTGTCCTCAAATTCACCTCTGTATTTTGCCCCGGCAACCATAGATGATAAATCAAGAGTTACAACGCGTTTATCTTTGAGTGTTTCCGGCACATTTCCCTCAACGATTTTATGAGCAAGACCTTCACTGATGGCCGTTTTTCCAACGCCGGGCTCACCAATCAGGCAGGGGTTGTTCTTGGTCCTTCGGCTTAGAATTTGAATTACCCGCTCTATTTCTTTATCCCGCCCTATAACAGGATCTATTTTACCCTCACGAACCATAGCAGTTAAATCACGGCCAAATTGGTCAAGTGTAGGGGTATCCACATCTGTTGCCTGCGGTTTGGTCTGAGAGACTGCCATAGGAGTATCCTCACTTAGCATAGACAAAATATTCTCATACAGCTTTCTTATATCACCGCCCAAATCAATGAGAATCTTAACAGCTACACTCTCTCCCTCACGTAAAATAGCAATGAGCAAATGTTCTGTGCCAATATAATTCTGTCCCATGCGCCTTGCCTCAGCATAACTCAGCTCCAGAACCCGCTTGGTTCTCGGAGTATATGCCAAAGCTGAAGCGGAGCCGTCTCCATTCCCAATAAGCTCAAAAATCTTCTGCTTTATTCGCTCGTCATTTACTCCGTTGGCTGAAAGAACACTGGCGGCAATACCTGTGCCCTCCTTGGCAAGACCCCACAGAATATGCTCTGTACCTATATAAGAATGGCCAAAAGCCTCAGCACAATCTTTCGCCAGAATTAATGCGGCTTCTGCTTTCTTTGTAAACTTTCCGTATATCATATAATCACCTCAAGATTGATTTCGTTTATTTTTTGTATAGTACTTACCCTTGTTTTGCCGGGTTGAACTAAACTTTTGCAATTACTGTCATTTTGATTGTATAGTACTATTTTTCTCCCATTTTATTTCTAACATATTCAGCCCTGACACTGTCTCTGTTATCCGGATTTAAAAGCTTTCCTGCATATTGCTGAAGATTTCCCGGCTGAATATTAAGTATCATTTCATTTACATCCATTTCAGTCATATCTTTTATTATTCCCAAATTAATACCCAGACGTATATCCGAAAGCCTCTTAAGGGCCTCCTCAGAGGTCAGAATTCTGGAAAACTTAAGTATTCCGTAGGAACGCATAATCCGGTCCTCAAACTTTCTGGCATTCTTCTTTAATAATTCCTGCCTTAACAGTCTTTCCTGTTCAATAATCTGATAACCGATGCTTTTTATACTATCTACAATATCTTTCTCGCTTTTCCCCAAGGTAACCTGATTAGACAGCTGGTACATATTCCCGTAAGCCTCGGTGTTTTCTCCGTAAAGCCCTCTTACAGCCAGCCCCAGCTTACCGCAGGATTCCAGAAACGCACGGATATAGCCTGTCATGGTCAATGCCGGAAGATGCAGCATTATCGATACTCTGATGGCTGTCCCCACATTTGTCGGGCAGCTTGTCAGGTATCCTATTTTATCATGAAAAGCATAATCTATTTTTTCAGCGATAGTGTCATCTATAGAATTACATAACGCAAAAGCCTTATCAAGCTGCATTCCTGCCGTCAGACACTGAATTCTTAAATGATCCTCTTCGTTAATCATTATACTTATTTGCTCGTCGTCACTTATAAGTGCTCCTGTTTCAAGACTGCTTTCGGCAAGTTCCTTGCTGACAAGGTGTTTTTCCACCAGGACTTGACGCTGAATTGGCTGCAATTCCTTAAAAAGAATAAGGGTAAGCCTTCTTTCAAGTTCCGGATTCCCTGTAAACAATGCATGGCATGTCTCGTCAATTATTTTCTGCTGATCCTCTGTTGAGCTTCTCTGTGGAAACGGATATTCCTCAAAGTTTCTTGCCAGTCTGACTCTGCTGGAAACGACTATATCGGAATCAGGTCCTGCATCTATATACCATTTACTCATCATACAAGACCTCCTGATTCATTAGTAAGCTCCTTGATGCGGTCACGTAATTCTGCGGCACGTTCATAAGCCTCCGTTCTTATGCATTCCGCAAGTTCCTGCCTCAGTTCATCAATTTTAGTATTGGTAGTATTGGTCAACTGCTTTGAAAGTAGTTTTTTCGGAACTTTACCCCGATGATGGGTGTTTCCGTGTATCCGGTTCAGCAGCTGTTGCATTGGTTCAAAAAAAACCTCATAACATTTGCTGCAGCCCATCTTGCCTGTACTATTAAATTCATCTATGGTTAATCCGCATCTGTCACACTGCAGTACTTTGTTCTCTGTTTTTATCTCCTGGCTTTGTATATTTAAAAGGCCTGCTATAAGTGAATTAAGATCAATTTTTATCCCGTCGGTACCTGCACACTTATTGCAAACAGACATTTTGGTTTTTACACCGTTAATAATCTGCGTAAAGTATACGGTGGCCTCCCTTTGTTTGCAAATCTGGCAAAGTGACATGCATATCACCTCCGTTTAATAACTGTCAGACTCATGAGCATGTTCTTTAATATTGCAGCTCTGACATCGTCCCGTTTATCTGTGGGAACATCGGTAAGGACTTTGTCCGATGTAGCTGCTTTCATTATCATAGCCTCACGATTCTCTATAATATTATAATCAACGAAGTTATTTATAAATACCTCTGAAGTAAGCTGTGAAATTCTGTCCCCTATAGAGGTTATAATATGCATTAAATAATCTCCTGCTGAATCAACATTAAGCCTTTTAATGCTTATATATCCTCCTCCGCCCCGGCGGCTTTCCACATAATAGCCCTTTTCGGCAGTAAAACGTGTGGAGATAACATAGTTAATCTGTGACGGAACACAATTGAACCTGTTTGCAAGCTCGTTTCTCTGTATTTCCACAGTTCCCTCTTCTTCTATTATTAATCCTTTTAAGAATTCTTCTATAATATCACTTAATCTTGCCATATTATCACCTCAACATTTTGACTATCTCTGACTATTATTATAAACTATTTTTTTTATTCACGCAATAAGCACCCTGCTGCTGGTCAGACAGGGTGCTTGATTTTTATATTATGTGTAATATATTATTTTTTACTCGTCTTCATTATTGCGTGCTGCTTCAGCAATAACCTTTTCAGCTACCATCGGAGGCGCTTCCTCATAACGCTCAAATTTCATGGTATAGTATCCTCTTCCCTGAGTAATTGAGCGAAGGTCGGTAGCATAACGGAGCATCTCAGCCTGTGGAACCTCGGCAACAACCTGTTGAACTCCATGTTCAGCAGGATTCATTCCCAGAACACGTCCGCGGCGTTTGTTAAGGTCGCCTATTATATCACCCATATAATCGTCGGGGATATATACTTCAACACGGCAGATAGGCTCTAAGATAACCGGCCCCGCCTGCTTCATTCCTTCTTTATACGCAAGACTTGCCGCAATTTTAAAGGCCATTTCCGATGAGTCAACATCATGATATTTACCGTCTACCAGGGTGGCTTTTAAATTAACTACAGGATATCCGGCCAGTACGCCCTTTTGCATGCTTTCTCTCAGTCCCTTTTCGACTGCTGGGAAATACTGCTTTGGAACAGCTCCGCCAAATATCTTCTCTTCGAAAACAAGGTCTTCTGTTGGTCCTGGCTCAAACTCAATCCAAACATCACCGAATTGTCCGTGCCCGCCACTCTGTTTCTTATGCTTTCCTTCTACCTTTACCTTCTTCTTTATTGTCTCACGGTAAGGCACTATCGGATTAATAAGATCAACATCAACCTTAAATTTATTCTTCAACTTATTTGTCAGAATATCAAGATGCTGATCACCTACACCATAAATAACAGTCTGCTTTGTCTCTGTGTTTAGCACCATTTTGAATGTCGGGTCTTCCTCTAAAATCCTGCTTAAGCCGTTTCCGATTTTGTCCTCGTCACCCTTTGTCTTAGGAACAATTGCCATCCCAAGCATTGGTTCAGGGAACTTGATAGGATCTACTAAAACAGGTTTTTCCTTTGTTGCAAGAGTATCGTTGGTATCGGTCGATGAAAGTTTGGAAACTGCGCCAATATCTCCTGCCACAAGCTTTTTAACATTAATCTGCTGCTTGCCTTTCATTGCAAAAAGGCTGCTGATTTTTTCTGTTTTTTCCTTATTAACATTATATACAGTACTGTCGGGCATCAGGGTTCCTGATATAACCTTTAAGAAAGATATTTTTCCGACGAATGGGTCTGCTATGGTCTTAAATACATGCACAACCAGCGGTTCATTTTCTCCAATTTTTATCTCAACAGGTTCCTTAGTTGATGCATTAAGTACCTTATAGCTTTCATGCTCACAATGTGCGGGCATATACTTGTAAATTGCATCCATGAAAAGACTTATCCCTGCTTTTTGTATGGAAGATATACAAAGAACCGGAGCAATCTCTCCTGCTTTGGTACCGTTCTTAATACCATTATTTATTTCATCCCCGGTAAAGGCTTCCCCGGAAAAATATTTTTCCATAAGATCTTCATCGGTCTCAGCCACTGCTTCAGCTATGCCTTCTTTATAACTTTCAGCTTCACTTAATAAATTGGCGGGAACTTCACCTTCGGTTATTTCCTTTCCATTAAAATAAATGGCTTTCATATGAGGAACATCCACAATTCCTTTAACCTTGCCATCTTCAATAATCGGAAATTGAATTACAACAACACTATTCCCGAATTTATCCTTCAAATCATTATATACTTTTGTAAAATCGGCATTTTCTTCATCCAGTTTGCTTATCACAAACATTCTTGGGATTTTTTTATCATTGACCTCTTTCCAGGCTTTTTCAGTACCTACTTGAAGTCCGTCCTTGCCACCGACTAATATAGCTGCACCATCAGCTACACTAAGACCCTCGAGCATTTCTCCCACAAAGTCAAAATATCCGGGAGTATCAATAAGATTGATTTTTATGTCTTTCCATTCAATGGGTGCAAGAGCTGTTGAAATTGAGAATTTCCTTTTGATTTCTTCAGGATCATAGTCCATAACGGTATTTCCATCGACAACGCTCCCGAAACGATCAGTTGCTCCAGTAATATTTAGCATTGCCTCGGCCAGCGTTGTCTTTCCCGCATTGCCATGACCCAGCAGACATACGTTGCGTATTTTTTCACAACTATAGTCTTTCATATAAATTCCCCCTCTTCGGTTAAACTGTACAAACCTTTATGTTGTATATGTGCATTTTCCACAAATAAAAGTTTTGCGTTTAAATTAATTTAGAAGTATTATAACAGATATATTACCTCGAATCAATTTTTTATACCTTATTTTATACCTTATATAGTAATAATAATTTTATGATATTTCATTGTCATCATCATAGCAGGAATATATATCGGAAAATTCTATATTAATCCTGCTTATTAAATTTTCCGATTCTGAACTTTTCAGATATTTTTCCGCTGATTCGCCCGGGGACGGACATCCACCTTTTTCTAATATCCGTACTGGTAAAGTAATATTAAAAGTTGTACCTTTTGATACTTCACTTGTAGCTTTTATTTCCCCATCATGCGCTTCAACAAGAGCTTTGACCAGATATAAGCCAATACCGGTTCCTTCTTTATTCCGAATACCGTCCGCATCATCCCGGTTAAATAACTCAAAAATACTGTTGCATCTCTTTTCTGATATGCCTATGCCTGTATCGGAAACCGAAATCATAATATGTTTTTCCAGTTCGGATATTTTAACGGTAATTACTCCATTTTTATCTGTAAATTTTATTGCATTTGAAATAAGGTTAAGTATTATTCTTTCTATCATATCCGGATCGCATGCTGCTATTCTGGACTGGACCGATGTTTCGAACAGCAGATTAATTCCCTTTGATTCTGTATAACGTTTAACTGATTTTGTAATATCCCTTATCAGCTTTACAATATCATAATTGTCCAGCTTTATTTTCAGAAAACCATTATCATGACGGTTTATATCAATAAGATTAGTTGTTAACCGCATCATTCTTAAGCAATTTTGCTGAATAATTTTTATTTGTTTCGACGCCTTTTTCCTGTATGTCTCGCAGTCTGTATTTTTCTTATAAGTATCAACCAGCTGAACAGAAGAAAATATAACATTCAAAGGTGTCTTAAACTCATGTAAAATATGCGTAAAAAAACCCTGTTTACTTCTACTTAGATTCTCAATGTTATCTGCCATAGTATTAAAAGAAGCAGCCACCAATCCTATTTCGTCCTTACTTTTAATATTTACTCTGGCAGAATAGTCACCTGCTATGAATTTCTTTGACGCGGTCTGCAATACTGAAAGCGGCTTTATAATGTATTTCTCGACAAGAAATGACATTATAAATAATCCCAGCATAATAACACCAGTAAACAAAAGTTCCATGAAAAGACTGCGTCGATACATTTTTAATACGAAATGATTATATAAATAGCCCTGCGCTGTTTCAATGCTTTGAAAGCCTTTATTTAAATATATAATCTTAATAATTAAAATGGGAGCTATAATAGACAGAATCATGATTAAGAGTTTAGCTCTGATACTGCACGTTTTTTTCATATCTCCTCCGGTATAAACTGCCAAATAAATATATGGTAGGATTACTGTACTAATTTGGCAAAAAACTCATTAAATTTTATATTTGCCCTGATACGATATATTATAACAGTATTATAGTAGTTTTTTTAATTATTGCATAAATATAGTCTGCAAAATAGGACCTCAGAACTATAAACTTAGTAAATAATAACCATCTTAAATTTTTCAGTATTAAAAAAGAGGATGAATATTTCCCATTCATCCCCTTATATTTACAATATTGAACTTCTTAGCGTTTTACCCTGGCATTACCTTCCCAGATACTCCAAACCTGTTCTTCGTCTGCAGGCTGTGCATAGTCAGTTAAGAATGTTGTAGCCATTGCTCCGGTTGCCCATGCAAATTGCAGCCATTTTTCAGGCTCCCAGTCTCTTAAAATACCATATAATAAGCCGCCTACAAAGCCGTCTCCACCGCCTATACGATCCAGAACACCTATTGGACGCGGTTCAACTACATGCCACGTGTCACCTGCAAGCATAATTGCTCCCCAAAGGTGATTGTTTACATCAACAACCTGACGGAGAGTTGTAGCATAAACAGAAGCGTGCGGATATGCACTTCTTACTCTTCCGATCATACCCTTGAAGTTTTCAATTTTAGCTGCAATATCTTTTCCTCCAGCCTCAGGACCTTCGATTCCAAGACATAGCTGGAAGTCTTCCTCGTTACCTTCCAGAACATCGGCAATGCTTGCAATCTCAGAGAAAATTTCTCTTAATTCTTTTTCTCTTCCCTTCCAGAAGGTTGCGCGGTAATTCATGTCAAATGAAATACGTGTTCCGTATTTCTTAGCCGCTCTTGCAAGCTCAAGACAGAACTTCCCTGTTTCTGGAGAAAGTGCGGCAATAAGCCCCGACATGTGAACCATCTGAGCCCCTTCTTCGCCGAAAATTCTGTCCAGATCAAAATCGTCTACACTCAGGAGTCTTCCAACTTCACCGGCACGGTCATTGTGTACCCTTGGGCCTCTGGATCCGTATCCGCTGTCTGCTATATTAAATTGGTGGCGATATCCCCAAGGTCCGCCTTGAGGAACATCTTTACCTTCAAAATCCATGTGTCTGGATTTAAGGTTGCTTTTGATCATATCAGCAATCGGACTGCCTTTTACGAAGTTTGTAAGTATCTTTACGGGAAGCCCCAAAAAGGAAGATATACTTCCCACATTTGATTCCGCACTGGTAACCTGCATAGTAAAAGTATCACTGCAATGTACAGGCTGCCCGTTTTGAGGAGTAATCCTGACTCCCATACTTGTCGGAATAACAAGTGAATAAGCACAATTTTTGCGCAATTCCATAAAAAACCCTCCTTGTTAATATAAAATAATTTCTACATCTGCAGCATTAGCAGACTTTAGCCATTCCGGGTGTAGCGAAAGTACATTTAAAGCAATCAAAAGCTTAATTCCGCTATACTCCGGAATGACAATATGCTCTGATTATTGAGCAGGCAATAGCTATGCCTCGTTGTCAAATATTTTCCTGTATGCCCACAGTCCCAAAGCAGGATTGCTTATATAGAATACTTCCTCGCCGTTTTCCAAAGTATTAAATCCATCCTTCAGCTTTTGCGGATTGTATTTTTTCAGTGTCTCCTCCAAAGGCAAGTATTTAAAGTTGACACCTTCAACTTCCTCACGTGATAATTTTTGTGTCGAATAAGTTATATTGAACCTGCCGTCCGATGACCCGTGGATGAGATGAGCTGCAGCCGAAAGGTTTTCCTTTAAATCGTCATTAGCATTATATTGTTCCAATATCTTTATCCGGCCAACATACCCATATTTTCTTATGAGCCTGTCTATCTGGTCATCTTCGCCAAACTTCCTTACTCCCGGTGCCAGGATTATCAATTCCCCGTCGTCGGCTATAGCCATACGTGTTCTGTATATTGATTTATTACCCAGCCATGTGCTCTTAAATTCTCTCTCATCTAGATAGACCACAACTTTTTGTAAAGGTTTGTCAAGGAAGATTAAGTTTTTCTCCTTACTCATTTCCACAGCCTCTTCAAAAAGCCTGCGTTCCCTGCCTATGAACAAACCTTCAAGATTTACATTGTTCTGTTGAGCGGTGGTAACAGTAAGCACGTACATCAACGGCAATTCAGCCAGAAATCTTTCTTCAGCATAGTCAAATACTTTTCTGACAGGAGAATGGTCTCTTCCCATCATTCTTTCCATACCATAAACTGCGCCGAGAAAGTGGGATTTGTTTATGATTGTGCTGCCTCCACAACCAACTAATACATTCTTTGTGTAGTTTGCCATGCCCACAACCTCGTGGGGCACGACCTGACCAATGGAAATAATAAGGTCGTATGTGCTGTCCAGCAGCCGGTTATTAACCTCAACATCAATAGAGTAATCTATAAGGCCTCCCGAGACCTCTTTCACATAATCTGACGGGATCTGCCCTATTTTTACAATATCGGTTCTCCACTTGTGAGGAATAATGGATTCGTATGGTACATCGGGCCCAAAAAACTCAAGACATTCTTCTTTGGTCATAGCATCATGTGTTCCCAAAGCAGGCATTATATCAACCTGGCACTTATCTTTAAGGAGATCATAATATAGTGCGGTAATTTTACCTGCATAGGAATGAAGCCGTGTTAAATCAGGAGGTAAAAGTAAAACTTTAGATAAAACTCTGCCTTCCAATGATTTTTTTAATGCCTCTGTAAGAGTACTGTCGGTGATAGGTTTACCCTTACCGGCTTTAATAGAAATATTCATTTTATACACCTTCCTTTACACCCCTGAGTACGCTGAAAAGCCTCCATCAACCGGGACTACAACGCCTGTAACAAATTTACTTCCGTCGGAGCATAACCAGAGCAATGTGCCCAAAAGCTCTTCCGGTTCTCCAAAACGCCCCATAGGAGTCATATTAAGAATTTTTGCGGTTCTCTCAGTAGGAGTACCATCAGGATTAAACAGAAGGGCTTTGTTCTGTGCGGTTGCAAAGAACCCTGGAGCAATTGCATTTACCCGGATTCCAACCCTTGAAAAATGCACCGCCAACCACTGGGTAAAGTTTGAAATTGCTGCCTTTGCACCGCTATAGGCCGGAATTTTTGTAAGAGGAACAAATGCATTCATTGAAGATATGTTTATTATTATAGCGTCTCTGTCAATCATATCCTTAGCAAATGCCTGAGTGGGAATAAGAGTACCTAAGAAATTTAAATTAAAAACAAACTCTATGCCCTTAGGATCCAGATCAAAAAATGTTACCAGGTCCTTTTGGCCTTCTAAATCCTCTTTAAACAAATATTCCTTCGTTGTAGTCCCCTTTGGGTTATTCCCCCCTGCACCGTTGATTAATATGTCACAGGGACCGAGCTTTTCAAATACAATATCCCGGGCATTTTTCATGCTTTCAAATTCAAGCACATTTCCGCCTATCCCTATTGCCGTACCGCCCTCCTGATTAATTTCATCAGCCACAACCTTGGCCTTTTCTTCTGTCAAGTCGAGAACAGCAACCTTTGCTCCGTTTTGAGCCAGGGCTTTGGCAAAAGTGCTGCAAAGCACTCCCCCGCCACCGGTAACAACGGCAACTTTATTTTTTAAATCGATATTAAAAGGTAATTTATAACTCATTTACAATTCTCCTTCCCCTTAGTTGCATTCTTTATTCTAAGGACAGAAGCTATACCGTATAGGTTGATGCGGAAGTTGAACCTCCCTCTCCGGTCCAGTTAGTGTGGAAGTATTCTCCGCGGGGCTTGTCCAGTCTTTCATAGGTATGAGCACCAAAGTAGTCTCTTTGTGCCTGTAATAAATTCGCAGGAAGCCTTTCACATCTGTACCCGTCATAATAGTTCAATGCTGAAGCAAAAGCAGGAACAGGAATTCCGTTCAAAACAGCCTCAGATACAACCTTTCTCCAATTTGCCTGAGCCTTTTCTACCTTATCTTTAAAGAATGGATCCAATAAAAGATTGGTTAATTTCGGATTCTTATCAAATGCTTCTTTTATCTTACCCAGGAATATTGATCTGATAATGCATCCACCGCGCCACATTAAAGCAATCTCACCGTATTTTAAATCCCAGTTGTAGGTTTGGGCAGCTGCCTGAAGTAATGTATAGCCCTGTGCATAGGATACTATTTTAGAAGCATACAACGCATCCTTGATGGCATCGATAAATGCCTTTTTGTCTCCATTAAATTCAGGCTTTGGACCTGTCAGTATTTTAGAAGCCGCTACTCTCTCTTCCTTTAATGCAGACAAGCATCTTGAAAAAACAGCTTCTCCAATCAATGTCAGAGGAATTCCCTCATCCAGTGATGATATTGCGGTCCATTTTCCGGTTCCTTTCTGTCCGGCGGTATCAAGTATTTTATCTACTATTGGCTCACCGTCGGTATCCTTGTATGCCAGAATATCCCGGGTTATTTCAATCAGGTAACTGTCCAGATCCCCTTCATTCCACTCTTTAAAGACTTCATGCATTTCCTGAGCAGTCATGCCCAGATAATCTTTCATAAGGTGGTAAGCTTCGCAAATCAGCTGCATGTCACCGTATTCAATTCCGTTGTGAACCATTTTAACAAAGTGACCTGCGCCGTCACTGCCAACCCAGTCACAGCATGGAGATCCGTCTTCAACCTTTGCAGATATGCTTTGGAAAATAGGCTTAACATGCTGCCATGCCTCATTTGATCCACCCGGCATCATGCTTGGGCCTTTAAGAGCGCCCTCTTCTCCTCCTGAAACGCCTGTACCAACATATAGCAGACCTTTGCTCTCAACATATTTTGTGCGGCGAATTGTATCAGGAAAATGCGAGTTTCCGCCGTCAATAATGATGTCACCTTTTTCAAGATGAGGAATAATCATCTCGATAAAATCATCAACAGGTTTTCCTGCCTTTACCATTAGCATTACTTTTCTTGGAGTCTTCAGATTCTCTACAAGCTCTTTTATTGAGTAAGTTCCAATGATGTTCTTGCCCTTTGCTCTGCCTTCAACAAAATTTGTCACTTTCTCTGTACTGCGGTTAAAAACAGCCACTGTAAAACCTTTACTCTCCATATTCATTACAAGGTTTTCACCCATGACTGCCAAACCTATTAAACCAATATCCGCTTTGCTCATAATAAAAATCCCCCTTATCGGTTTTATTATAGTTACTCTATTATCCCCATTATACATTTAAAATATGAATTTTTCTTTCCCATTATTGTTGATTTTGTTGCAAATATTGCTATAATGTACATGGAGGTGACACAGTGAATAGCAAAAATCAACCCTTTACGCACAGGCAATATATGCTTAGCGATAATTTTGAATTTTTCCACTATAAAGACAATACCCCTCTGGAGGTTGAATATCACAAACATGATTTTTTTGAAATCTATTTTTTTATTTCCGGTGATGTTACCTATATAATCGAGGGTAAATCATATACTTTGAAGCCCTGGGACATTATACTTATTAATAATAAGGAACTGCATAAGCCCGTAATCAACCACGGAGCAATTTACGAACGAATAGTTATCTGGGTTAATCCGGCATTTATATCTAAAATGAGTACCCCGGACTCCGATCTGAATATGTGTTTTGAATCAACTTTTAAAAACAAATATAATCTTCTTCGTCCAGGCACCGAGACTCTGAATATTATAAAAGTAATCCTTGGGAAGCTAAACAGAATTTTATTTGCCGACAGCTTTGGCGCAGAAATATTGAAGGAGCTTTATCTGACCGAGTTGATAGTTTTTCTTAACAGAGCCTATACTGATAGCGATCTGGTTGATATCGGAAACGACGTTTCTTATAATTCCAAAATAAATAAAATAATCAATTATATTAATCAGAATTTATCTGAAGACCTTTCTTTGGATGCGCTGTCCTCCAGATTTTATTCCAGTAAGTATCATTTATTGCGGGAATTCAAAAAGCATACCGGATATACTCCTCACGAATACATTACCTTAAAAAGGCTTATTACTTCGAAGGAACTATTGAGAAGCGGTATGAGCATATCGGATGTTTGCACCGAATGCGGATTTAATAACTATTCAAACTTTATTCGCAGCTTTACTAAAGCCTTTAACATTTCTCCAAAAAAGTATGCCAAAAAGTTTCTTCCATAGTGCTTTAGATAAGACCCGGATTACTTCTCATTATAAATAATCAGGGCTGCCTCAGAATTAAGAATATGTCATTTTGAGGCAGCCTCTAATTGTGTTTAATCTGATACTATTGCAGCAACCTTAACTTCTATGTTTCCTCTTGTAGCATTGGAATAGGGGCATACAT
This sequence comes from Clostridiaceae bacterium, assembly GCA_012523685.1. Taxonomy (GTDB): domain Bacteria; phylum Bacillota; class Clostridia; order DSM-8532; family DSM-8532; genus DTU059. The sequence continues at coordinate 14,290 of JAAYTR010000161.1, forward strand.
AATGGGCTTCGTTAACAACCTCATCAGCCGCAGCCTGATCCAATCCTGATATTGTTGCAACAATGTCAACTGCTAATTCAAAGCCGCCACTTTCGTTTTTGCCAATACCAACCGTTGCCTCAACACTGGGAGTTGGAATAGGCAGCTTTTTTTCTCTGATAACATGTTGTAAAGCACTTCCGAAGCACGCAGCATACCCTGCTGCAAAAAGCTGCTCGGGATTAACTCCATTTTTCTGTGCTTCGTGTGATCCTCCCATCTCAACGGGTGGTGTCATTGTGAATTCCAGCGGGCTATTGTTAACTACTACTTTTCCGCTTCTTCCTTTTGTGGAAACAGCAGTGGTTTTATACATAATATCCATAGGTTTCGCCTCCTTCATAATAGGGTATTATTAAACAAATCGTTCTTATTGTATTCTTACCCTTAAATATCTGTCCTTACCAAAAAAATACGCGGGAAATATTAAACCTTCCGGCAAAAAATCAAACCATATTTTGGGCAATACAAAAATGGGACTGTAACAGCCCCATTTTAATTTTACTTTTATTTCCGATTTGACCGGTATAACAGTATACCGATCAAATCTAAAATTTATAATTCCGACAGTTCTGAGAAGCTCTGTTTTAGCTGGCCATACAGGCCTTTATAAATCTCATATACTCTGTTGTATTTCTTATTGTTATCCATATTTGGCTGCTGGGGAGGATTAGTTTTGATAGCCACCTCACATGCTTCCGCTACCGATTTATACAATCCTGCGCCGACTCCGGCAAGAAGCGCTACTCCTAAAACAGGTCCTTCCTTGTTTGTAGATGTCTGTACCGGGAATCCAAAGTTGTCTGCCAGCATTTGACGCCATAGCGGACTTGACCCGCCCCCGCCGGTTGCAATTATTGAATCCGGATAAACATTCATTTCGTGCAATACATCAAGACAATTACGCTGGGAATATACGACACCTTCCATTACAGCACGGAGCATATCATATTTACCATGGATAGCGGAAAGACCAAAAAATACGCCACGGGAATTCTCATCGAGAATCGGACTGCGCTCGCCCATCAAATAAGGAAGATAAATAAGACGGTTAGCTCCAATAGGAACCTTTTCAGCTTCTTTGTCCATCAGGTAATAGGGATCTACATTTAATTCCTTCGCTTTTTGTATTTCGGCTTCACAGAAATTGTCCCTGAACCATTTCAAGCTGAGTCCTGCCGCCAGAGTACAGCTCATTACCGTCCATGCACCGGGTGCTGCTGCACAAAATGTGTGAACACGCCCCTGCGGGTCTATAGTAACCTTATCAGAATGAGCAAAAATTACACCGGAAGTACCGATACTAATAAAAGCTCTGCCTTCTTTAACAACACCTGTACCGACAGCGGCAGCCGCGTTATCGCCGGCACCTCCGACCACCAGGGTACCCGCTTTAAGCCCTGTTGCTTCAGCCGCTTCATCTGTGACAAAGCCCGTTACATCAGCGCTTTCATACATTTTAGGCAAGATTGATTTATCTATTTTTAGCTTCTCCAGGATTTCATCACTCCAGCACCGGTTGGCAACATCCAGCAGATTAGTTCCCGATGCGTCGGAAACCTCGGTAGCATAAACACCGGTCAGCTTGTAACGTACATAATCTTTTGGCAACATTATTTGTGTGCATTGATCCCATATTTCCGGTTCATGTTTGCGAACCCACAGGATTTTCCCGGCAGTAAATCCGGGTAATGCAGGATTTGCACTAATCTCAATCAGTCTCTGTTTTCCTACAGTTTCAGTTATTTCTTTGCATTCTTCAGTTGTACGTCCATCACACCACAGGATTGCAGGTCTGAGAACATCCCCATTTTTATCCAGCATAACAAGACCGTGCATTTGGCCTGATATGCCAATTCCTGCAATCTCTCCAGGATCTATGCCGCTATCCTTCAATACCTGAAAAACAGTATTTTTCGCAGCCCGCCACCAATCATCCGGATGCTGTTCAGCCCAACCGTTTTGGGGCTGGTGTAATGGATATTCTTCTGTAGCAGATGCAACAGACTTCCCTTCCTGAGTAAATAAGACTGTCTTTGTACCACTGGTACCCAAATCTATTCCTAACAGATATTTCATACAAAACAACCTCTCATAAAATTTCTATTGCCTGAGTACCCTAATATTGTATGCCGTGTCGGAGAACTAATTAAATAAAATACTGTTTACAATGCTTTCAAGATATTCCTGTTTGCCACTTCCCGGCATAGCGGGCGCGCCCAGTTTTGCGGCATATTCAGCTAGTTCTGCAAGATTGGTTTCCCCTGCACGGATTTTAGCACCAATTCCGCTTTCAAAGGATGAGTATCTCTCCCTTATGAAATTATCAACTCTGCCGTCTTCTATAATTGCTGCCGCTTTGATTAATCCGAGTGCAAACGAATCCATTCCCAGGATAAATCCTATAAACATATCTTCGTGAGTATAGCTCGGACGACGATTTTTTGCATCGAAATTCAAGCCGCCGTTTTTAAGGCCGCCGGCCTTTATTACCTCATACATACACATAGTTGTTTCGTATACGTTTGAAGGGAATTGATCAGTATCCCACCCTAAAAGGAGGTCGCCCTGATTGGCGTCAATGCTGCCGAGCATTCCGTTGATGGCCGCTACCCTAAGATCATGCTGGAATGTATGGCCAGCCAAAGTAGCATGGTTTGCTTCAATATTTAATTTGAAATCTTTGTCCAGCCCATATTGACGTAAAAATCCTATTGCTGTTGCTGCGTCAAAATCATATTGATGTTTCATTGGCTCTTTCGGCTTTGGTTCTATGTAGAAATCTCCTGTAAAACCAATACTGCGTCCATAATCAACTGCCATACGCATCAGCATTGCAATGTTTTCCAGTTCAAACTTCATATCGGTATTCAGAAGGGTTTCATATCCCTCACGGCCGCCCCAGAAAACATACCCCTTGCCGTCTAACTTTACAGTAATATCAAGCGCCTTCTTAATCTGGGCAGCTGCAAAACAATATACATCAGCCGAGTTGGTGCTGCCGGCGCCGTTCATATAACGGGGATTAGAGAACATATTAGCAGTTCCCCAAAGAAGTTTTTTCCCTGTAGCCGCCATTTTTTCTTTTATATAGTCGCTAATTTCATCAAGACGTTTGTTGGTTTCCTCAATAGTGTCTGCTTCAGGAACAATGTCTACATCATGGAAGCAAAAATATTCAATCCCGAGTTTGTCCATAAATTCAAAGCCTGCGTCTACCTTTGCCCTGGCATGCTCCATTGTGCCTGTAGCTGCACCAAAGCTTTTGTCTGCTGTTCCTACGCCGAACATATCAGCACCGGTTGCACAAAGATTATGCCACCATGCCATTGCAAACGGAAGGTGCTCTTTCATCGGTTTCCCTAAAATAATGCGATCCGGATCATAATACTTGAATGCAAATGGGTTTGTACTCTTTGGTCCTTCATACCTGACCTTTGGAAGATTTTTAAATATTTCTGCCATAATCCCACTCCTTTATAAAAATCAGTGATAAGATTTTCCGTGCCCGTGCACAGTATAGTATTATTTTACATCTGCACGTTATTAATGTCAATTGATTTATGAAGAATAAACAGAGTTTTATCCCATTATTAATGACAACAAGAATACTATGGGAAATACTGATGAATGACTGTATTGTCAGAAAATCGGGTACCCTTTACCGTAACCGGGCACAATTGACAAAACTGCAGTATACATGTTATCCTCAAGCAGGAGGGAAATATGGCAACAATTAAACAAATTGCAAACTTAGCCGGAGTTTCGCGGGGAACCGTTGACCGTGTACTGAATAACCGTGGTACCGTTAATCCCGAAACAGCAGCGAAGGTTCGTGAAATTGCGGCTCTTCTGAATTATACGCCTAATAAATTAGGTAAAACACTGGCAATTAAAAAGAAAAATATTAAGTTCGGATACATTTTGTTCAGCAGCACAAATGACAATCCGTTTTTTGATGATGTTGTATCAGGTATTAATATAAAGTCAAAAGAACTAAAGGAATACGGGATATCGGTAGAAACACGTTTTTCAGAGCTCAGGGATCCTTTCAATCAGGTAAAACTGATGGATCAGCTTATTGAATCAGGAATAAACGGCCTTGCAATTACACCAATAAATCACCCGGATGTTGCAGAAAAAATCAAAGGGCTGACAGCTAAAGGAATTCCTGTTGTTACTGTTAATACAGATATAGAAAATTCCGGACGCCTCGCGTATGTAGGGAGCAATTATCTCGAAAGCGGGAAAACAGCCGGCGGGCTTTTGCGGCTTTTCACCAGCGGCAAAGCAAACGTGGGTATTATAGTCGGGTCAATGGATATTCTGTGTCACTCTGAGCGAGTAAACGGGTTTAAACAATCCCTGGCGAATTATAGCGAAATTAATATAGTAGATATTATTGAAAACTATGATGATGATTTTATCAGCTTTGAAGTTACCAAAGCCTTATTGGATATACACCCTGAGATAGACTCATTGTATTTAGCCTCGGCAGGGGTCTATGGTGCATGCCGGGCGGTTAAGTCAGCGAATCTTGATAAAAAGCTAAAAATTATCAGTTACGATTGTGTTCCTACCACAAAATTGCTTATTGAAGACGGAACCATTGACGCAACAATAACTCAACAGCCCGATGTACAAGGCTCTAAGCCCTTGAGCATTCTTTTTGATTATCTTGTTTTAAATATAACTCCTAAAAATGACAGGTTCTATACAAATCATGAGATCAAGATCAGAGAAAACATATAATTACCGTCTTTTTAAGCAGTCGATAAAAATACAGGTCCGGCCTCATCTGTTTTGGGAATCTGGCGCTGGTACAGAGTAAACCAGATAAATATCAATAGTCCGCGAAGTACTGCTGAGACCGTGATGCCCATCCATAACCCGTTCATTCCCATCCATTGTGCCATCCACCAGCATAAAGCCGGCCGCAAAAGGCTTGTTGCAATACTGCACAGACTGGGTGGCAGAGTACGGCCCATACCTCTGAATGTACCGGCACATGCACCCTCCAATGCCATAAAAAGCTGGCATCCGGCCAGTATGCGCAGGTATGTGGTTCCCATATCCAGTATTTCAGGTGGTTCCTGTAAGAACAGTGCGAAGAAATATCTTCCGCAGAATATTAACAGTAATGTAACCAGTGCTTCCCAAGCCAGCAGTGCGAAGATGGAAATCTGATAACCACGCCTGATACGTGACCATTTCCTGGCACCGTAGTTTTGACCTACGAAAGCTGTAACAGCAGATGAAAACCCTCCACCAATAAGCCATGATAATGATTCTATCTGGCTGCCTACCCGCTGCACCGCAACAGCTGTCTCACCATACCATGCAGACGCCATTCCTGTAACAACCATTGCAAGAAGCGTAAATGCTCCGCTTTCAAACACTATTGGCAAACTCCAGCTCATAATCTGGTTAAATCTGGAGTAATCTATCTTCCCAAAAATCCTGAAATGCTCAAAGGGTCTGTGGGGATGAATCTTCACAAACAATACAAAAAGTATGCAAACCGTGGTTTGAGCTATAACTGTGGCAATCGCTGCTCCCTTAACACCCCATCCCCAAACAAGAATCATCAACGGATCCAGCAGCATATTTACTAACAGTCCTATGGCATTTGCCCAGAAACTTAACCGGGAATTTCCCGCCCCGTTAAACACACCGGTTATGGCAGCTGACACATAAGTAATGGGTATCCCCACACTAACAATCCTCAGATAATCGCAGGCACTCTCAAAGACGTTCTGTTCCCTCACCTGAAGCAGTGAAATCAGTGGTCCGGCCATAATAAGCAATATCAGACCATATATTATCCCAAGTATCAGCGAAAGCCGCACCGAGTCCCGGGCGTAGCCCTGAGCAGATTCGATGTCACCCCTTCCGAGATTCTGAGAGGTTCCAATTTCTGAGCCCGTCCGCCCGATAAACAAAAACGCCATACCCAGCCACAAATACATTCCGGCAAGCCCACTGGCTGCAACAGCTGCCACTGATTGCTCAGTACGGCCAAGCCAGAACATATCGGTAAGATTATATGCCATTTGCATAAGTTGCGTACCCATAATAGGTATTGCCACCTGCAGCAGCTTTTTTAGAATACCACCCCGGGTCAAATCATGTCTGTTCAAAGCCATCGACTAAACCATTCTTTCATAATATAATCATTTAATTATGCATTTCCATGTAATCAGTGTCAAGTAAATAAAATGCACTATTTATACTATAATCTCCGTACAGTTATTATAAGATTTCGATATTTCTTTATAAGATTTCGCATTTAATTTAAAACCAGTTTCTCTTAATATTCATAGTAGGCTATGTAAAAAAGCCCGCATTATTCTCATGTAAATCAAAGCATTCTTTCAACACAATTACAGGAGGGAAAACGTGTATCAGATTAAACAAAACCCATTAATAAAGAAAATAGGTTTTAATCGAATCGTCCTTTGTCTGGTCTTATTAATTATGTATGGTTTTTTCGCACTGTTTGCTAAAAATTTCGTAAGTTACAACAGATTATTGAGTGCAATGAATTATGCATATTTTCTTGGTTTTTTGGCTTTGGGCGTTACTTTTGTTATTGCTACCGGTGGTATCGATTTTTCAATCGGACCTGTTATGTTCTGTGCTGCTATTATGTCCGGCTACCTGTTAACACATTATAAGTGGCCGCTTTGGGTATGCTTGATTACAAGCATTGTTATTGGAATGCTGTATGGCACATTAAATGGGTATCTTGTTGCATACAAGGATGTTCCTTCCTTCATTACGTCAATGGCCATCATGCAAATGAGTAAAGGTATTGCATCTGTGTTTACAAAAGCCCAATCGGTCAGCTGGCCGCAGTTGGCGCAGGAAAATGGCTGGTACAGAAATTTAATTAAGATAAAGGTTGGCAATACATATCTTCCAATTGGACTGTTTATTCTGCTTGGTGTTGCAATTATCTGCTCTATTGTTTTGAATAAGACAAAAATAGGGAGATATTTCCTCTGCTTAGGCAGTAACAAAGAAGCTGTAAGGCTGTCTGGCGTTGACGTTAAAAAGTGGCAGATGCTGGCTTACATTATCTGCGGCACAATGGCAGGAATTGCAGCAATATTCTTTGTGGCAGCGTACACAACCGTTCAGCCGGGGTATGGAGACCAATATAATAACGAAGCTATCGCCGGCTGTGTTATGGGTGGAACTTCTATGGCTGGAGGTCTTGCATCCATCAGCGGAACGTTTATTGGTGTAATGATCATTTCTATCCTGCAGGAAGGGATTCTTGCAATTGGCCTTAACAAAAACTATCAGCTTGTCATAACCGGTCTCATAGTAATCGTTGCTGTATATCTGGATGTAATGTCCAGAAGGAGAAAGAATTAATCTTTCTTTTATGAGCTTAATTGGCAGTAAAGGGGTAAATGGTGAAAAATGGGTGATCTTATATTAACAATGAAAGGTATTGATAAAACATTTCCTGGCGTGCATGCACTCGACAATGTTGACTTCGAATTATACAGAGGAGAAGTACATGCATTGATGGGTGAAAACGGTGCCGGAAAATCCACACTGATGAAGGTGCTGACCGGAATATACAAAAAGGACAGCGGTACTATTACATATGATGGAAATGTAGTTGAGTTTACCAGCCCGCGTGAGGCTCAGCAGGCCGGTATAGTAATTGTACATCAGGAATTAAACTTTCTCGGCCATCTGACAGTGGCTCAGAATATTTTTATCGGCCGTGAATATATGAAGGGCAAAAAAATTGATGATGCCCGGATGATTGAGGAAGCTGCTAAGCTGTTTCAACGCATGCATGTAAATATCGACCCTACCGAAAAAATGAGCAATCTTACTGTTGGTAAACAGCAGATGTGTGAAATTGCAAAAGCCATTTCACACGATGCTAAGATTATCGTATTTGATGAGCCAACAGCAGCTCTGACAGAGACAGAAGTTGAAGAGTTGTTCGATATAATCAGAGACTTAAAGAAAAAGGATATCGGCATTATCTATATAACTCACAGAATGGATGAGGTTAAAGTCATTACAGATCGTGTCAGTGTAATGCGTGATGGAGCATATGTAGGGACTTTAATCTCAAAGGACTCAACCAAAAACGATATTATCAATCTGATGGTTGGACGTGTAATTTATGAAGATCCCAAAACAAAGAGCATGGTTCCAGAAGGTGCTCCGGTAGTGTTAAAAGTTGAAAATCTCAATGCGGGAAGATTTGTTCAGAATGTTAGTTTTGAATTGCGTAAAGGAGAAATACTCGGATTTGCGGGTCTTATGGGTTCAGGAAGAACCGAGACTGCAAGAGCTATTTTCGGAGCCGATCCCAAAGACAGCGGAGATATTTATATCAATGGAAATAAAGTAGATATTAAGAGTCCGAAGGATGCTGTTAATAACGGTATCGGATACCTTTCAGAGGACAGAAAACGTTATGGCATTGTAGTACAGCGTGATGTTGCTGAGAATTCAACAATGGCCTGTCTTGATAATTTTATAAATGGCATATTCATTGACAAAAAGAAGGAAGACAGTGAAACAGCAAAATATGTTGAATCCCTTGCAATAAAAACACCAAGTGTTGACCAGCTGGTAGTCGACCTTTCGGGTGGTAATCAGCAAAAGGTTGTTTTAACAAAATGGTTGGTAAGAAATTGTGACATTTTGATTTTTGACGAGCCAACCAGAGGAATTGATGTCGGTGCCAAAAGTGATATTTACAAATTAATGAATGAGCTTGTTAAAGAAGGAAAATCCATCATCATGATTTCATCAGAATTACCCGAGGTACTTAGGATGAGTGACCGGATTGTTGTTATGTGCGAAGGTCGTAAGAGCGGGGAACTTAGTATAGAAGAAGCAACCCAGGAAAAAATCATGCATTTAGCAACAATGGGAAATTAGGAGGAAAAAAATATGTCAAAAAAAATTCAGAATACACCGGGCTCATCAAAAAAATCAATTATTCAACGGCTGGGCGGACAGAATGTAGTAGTATTATTAATTGTACTTGCCTTGCTGGCTTTTTTCTCAATTACCAGCCCGAATTTTAGAAAATACTCGACAATCTTAAGTATTTTGGATTATTCCTATTACATCACATTGATAGCAATTGGTGTTACCTTCCCCTTAATAACCGGCGGAGTTGATTTGTCAATTGGTACCGGACTTATTTGTTATTCGCTGGTTGGAGGTTATCTGGTGGTATATCAGGGATGGCCGGTATGGCTGGGAATGATAATTTGTGTCCTGGCCGGTGCCGTTATAGGTTTATTAAACGGCATCCTGATCGGTATTATGAATCTGCCCCCGTTCCTTGCAACATTATGTACCATGATGATGACCAGAGGACTTGGATCAATAAGCAGCAAGGGTCTGGGAATACCATGGCCAACCGCAGGTACAGAAGGCGGATGGTTCAGAACAATTTTCAAATTGAATATAGGAGATTTGAAGCTGCCTTTAGGCTTTTTGTGGATACTATTGCTGGTAGCATTAATGTCATTTGTATTAAATCATACAAAAACCGGAAGATATATTATTGCCGTCGGTTGTAACAAAGAGGCCACAAGATTATCAGGTATTAATATAAAAACGGTTTACATAAAAGCATATATAATATCAGGTATTTTTGCAGGTCTTGCATCTATTGCCTACTCTGCTATATTTGCTAGCGTATATCCGGGAACAGGCGCAGGCTTTGAGCTTGAAGGGATTGGTGGAGCAATTATCGGCGGTGTTTCAATGACCGGTGGCGTGGGAAGCATAACTGGTACTCTCTTAGGTGTATTCATCATCTGCATACTTAAAACAGGTCTGCCTTTCATTGGTCTTCAGGCAAACTGGCAACAAATTATTACCGGTATTGTGTTGATTACGGCGGTTCTAATCGACTTAAACAGAAATAAGAAAAAATTAATCAGGTAACTGCTGCTGATAAAAGCAGTAATTATAAAATAATTCAATTAATTATTTTTTAAGGAGGAAGAACATGAGTAAGAAACTGTTATCACTTATTCTTTGCATCGTTATGGTCGCTTCATTGTTGGCAGGCTGTGGAGGAACAAGCAGTACTCCCGCACAATCATCAGCACCACCTGCTTCAAGTAAACCCGCTGATCCGGCTCCGGAAGCTAAACCGGCTGATGATGAGGAACTCAATTTTGCGATTATCGTGAAGAGCTACCAGTCAACATACTGGCTCGCTGCTGTTAAGGGCGCACAGGAACAAATGAAAATAAAAGGTGTTAATGCAACATTTAACGGCCCGAACTCCGAGTCTGACATAGCTGATCAGGTACAAATGTTTAATGACGCTATAAACAGCAAGCCTGACGGTATTGGTCTTGCAGCTTGTGATCCTTCTGCTATGCTTGATGCTCTTCAGGCAGCTAAAGAAGCTGGTATTCCTGTTATAGCTTTTGACTCCGGTATTCCGGATGCACCTGCCGGATCTGTTCTCGCTACAGCTTCAACAGATAACTATAAAGCAGGTGTTACAGCTGCAGAAGGAATTTGGACAGCTCTTGAAAGCAGAGTTAAAAATGCAAGCGGCAAAATTAGAATCGGTGTTGTAAACCAGGATGCTACTTCCGAATCTATTACAAGCCGTGGCCTTGGCTTCATTGATAAGATCTTCGAGCTTTGTAAAGCAGCAGGAAAATCTCCAGCGGTTGTAGGAAATGATTACTATGTTGGAAAAGCTAAAGATAAAGGTAACGAAGGTTCTGCTGACGTTATAATCGAAGTTCGTGTTCCTTCCCAGACAACAACAGA
>JAAYTR010000162.1 GCA_012523685.1 Clostridiaceae bacterium
TAAAAGGAGATTACCGGTTTATTTTTGTAGTTGATTTGTATAATGAGGGTGTAGATATTCCGGAAGTAAATACGGTATTATTTCTGAGGCCTACAGAGAGCTTGACAGTATTCTTGCAGCAGCTGGGGCGTGGACTTAGGTTAAGTCAAGATAAAGAGTGCCTTACTGTACTTGACTTTATCGGGCAGGCAAATAAGAGGTATGACTTTGAAGGAAAAATTGAAGCGCTTCTCTCAAATACATCAAAGGGAGTTCAAAGAGAGATTAAGGAAGGATTCATATCTCTGCCTAAAGGTTGCTTTATTCAGCTTGAGAAAAAGGCTAGGGAATATATTCTGGATAATATCAGACAAGCAACAGGCTCTAGAATAGGGATTGTTTCAAGAATCACGACCTTTGAAGAGGATACAGGAAAACCACTTACTCTATCTAACTTTATTGAGCATTATCATCTTAATTTGAAATCTATATATGGGCGAGATAACTTTTCAAGGCTTTGTGTATTAGCAGGCGTTAAGGACGATTTTGAAAAAATATATGAAGTAGAACTGACAAAGGCCATGCTCCGATTGTGTGCCGTCGATTCAAGAAGGTGGATCAGCTTTTTACTTAGGATTTTACCCCAGATAGAACAAATAGATGAAAGCGAGATTAGCTCAATTGAGCTTAATATGCTGACTATGCTCTATTATACAGTTTGGCAGAAACCGTTGAATGCATGTGGGTTTAATAGTGTAATTGAAAGTATAGCGGCACTTAAAAGAAATAAAACTTTATTTGCAGAATTGCTGGAGCTTCTTGAATATCGCTTTAATTCTATTGATATTGTGGATGAGCCTGTTTATCTGGGTTTTGATTCTCCTTTGGATTTGTATTGCAATTATTCAAGAGATCAACTACTGACTGCCCTCGAATATTATACTCCCGAAAAAATGCCATCCATGCGAGAAGGCGTACTTTACTTAAAGGATAAAGATATTGATGTTCTTTTAGTTACGCTAAATAAAGCGGAAAAGGATTATTCTCCTACCACTCTATATAATGATTATTCCATTAATGAGTTTTTATTTCATTGGCAATCTCAGAGCACAACCTCGGATACATCGTCCACAGGCCAAAGATATATTCATCATAAACAACAGGGGAGCAAGGTTCTTCTTTTTGTGAGAGAATATAAAACGGAGAAAGCAGGTTCTGCAAATCTGGCTCTTCCGTATACATTCCTCGGCCTTGCAGATTACGTTAGTCATGAGGGCTCGCGCCCTATGAATATTGTCTGGAGGTTAAGAAAACCTATACCGGCCAAATATCTAAAGAAAACTAATAAGTTAATTGTGGGGTAGGGCTATGATATTTGTTACTGCTGCAATCATCACAAATGAAGATAAAATACTTATAACACAGCGAGCAAAGGCGGACAAGCTATCGTTAAAATGGGAGTTCCCCGGTGGTAAGATAGAAAAAGGAGAAACTCCTGAAGCCTGCTTGAAGCGTGAGATTATGGAAGAGTTGAACTTGGATATTGATGTTCTTGAATATATGGGGAGCACGATTTATAAGTATGAAACCGGTGAGATAAACTTGATAGCATATAAAGCCATAATTATATCCGGCGAAATAAAAATGAATGTTCATAATGACGCAAGGTGGGTTACTGCTGACGAGTTAGAGAGTTATGATTTGGCACCAGCTGATATAGAGCTCATTAAACTTATAGATTTTTAATTAGTAATTTCGTAAGGTTAAAGAGAACCAATTCTTTTTTTACCCGTCTATTGTATTGGGAGGAAGCACCATGAATAAAAAAGGATATATTATAACGATTTACTCGTTAGCGCATCTTGTTGTGGATTTTTCCTGCGCTTTTCTTATGTTTTCCCGTGTTAATAATAGTTCACAATGGTATTTATGTATTCTCCTTTATAATTTTTGTGCTTTTGCTATGCAGATGCCAATAGGTTTACTTGCCGACAAAATTAACCGTAATGCTATATTTGCAGCGGCAGGGTGTGCTTTTGTAGCCTTGTCTTTTAGTATTAGCAATTTTTTTGTGCCTTGCGCAGTGATAGCCGGTTTAGGAAACGGCTTATTCCATGTCGGTGGTGGCATTGATGTACTAAATGTCAGTAAAGAAAAAAGCAGTGCCTTAGGCATTTTCGTTTCTCCGGGAGCCTTCGGTTTGTATTTAGGGACGCTTTTTGGAAAGAAGAGTGAGTTATCTTCAATTTTAATTGTGGTAATACTTCTTGCTATGGCAGCAGCGATTTTGGCTATTTGCTATAAAGTTAAAGGTTCTTTTGTTTCGGATAACTCGCCTGTGTCATTTAAAAATATGGATTCCCCGGCATTTTTACTTGCCGTAATAAGCTTATTTATTGTTGTGTGCTTGCGATCATATGTGGGCATGCTGTTGGATTTTCCTTGGAAAGCGGAGAAGTCCTGGGGCCTTATCCTGATATGTGCCATTGTCTTAGGGAAAGCTTGTGGAGGCATTTTAGCTGATGCAATCGGAAGTTTTAAGGCCTCATTTTTATCCCTTGGCATTTCAGCAATTTTGTTCGTGTTTTCACAATACCCTGTAGCGGGAATTCTAGCCGTATTTCTATTTAATATGACCATGCCTATCACCCTATGGGCGGTGGCACGAATTTTACCCGGGGTCAAAGGCTTTTCATTTGGTCTTTTAACCTTCGGATTATTTTTAGGATTTATGCCCGTCTATTTTGGGCTAAACCCGATAATACATACATCCCTAGGTTTTGCTATGGCATCATTAATATCTCTTGGCCTTTTGCTTTTCGGCCTTAGAAAGGCGGTGGTACAGGAATGAACGACCTTTTGCCTATTCTAGGTATATCGCTTGGGCTTACACTTCTTATTGAAGGAGCCTTCTCATATATTACTGGCATCTGCTCGGGAAAAGATTTACTTTTAGTTTTTTTAGTAAATATACTCACTAACCCTGCGGCTGTATTATGTTATTATTTTTTTACTGTTTACACACAATTGAATGTATTTATTATAAAAATACCCATAGAGCTTGTAGTAATACTAATAGAGGGTTTATACTACAGAAAATATGCCAGCTCAATACATAAGCCCTTTTTATTTTCGGCTTTTGCTAATGCACTTTCTTTCGGAACAGGGTTGATTCTTAATGCTATATTTTAAAGGTATGGGAGGATAAGAAATGAGAAAGCTCGTATTTTCTAAGGCTTTAATATTTTTCTTGATTTGTCTTTTATCTGTTACATGGAATTTTACATTTGTTTATGGGGACGTAATTTGGGAGCCACAGGATAATTTCTATGAACGAGAGCGTGAAAACTGTGATTATGTAAACAGAACATATTTTGCCAATGGAGAGAAGGGATATGTTACGGTTTATAAAAATCCTAAATCCAGGCAAGTGGTTACGGATCTCGAAAACGGTGAGGACATACATATCATCTTTACATATGAGGATAAATCAGGCCGGGCATGGGGAATTACACAATTTAATGATAATTCAAAGAGTTATAAAACCGGCTGGATGCTTATGGATGAGCTTATAGCTCGCTATGACCATATATCCTTTTATGAGGACCATCAAAAAGAGCTTGTAGACTACGACGGGAGTTTTGACCCTGATAAATGCGAGGATAAAATTGTAGTATGGAAATATCCCGGGGCAGATGTTATATCCAGTCATTTATACATGGATGATTTAAAGGAATATCTGCCTGAGTTCTCCTATATGTACACAGACAGTGAGGGAAAAAAATGGGCTCACTTCACATACTATATGGGAAGGAGGAATGGCTGGGTGTGCCTGACCGATCCTAATAACGAAAATTTGCCCACTATAAAGGTGGATTATGAAGGGTTGATTCCCGCATCAAAACCCGATAGAACACATTTACAGAGAAACGGTTCATGGCTATTTATTGGTCTTGTGGCCGGGCTTGTAATGGTAACAGCTATTCTTATTAAGTTGTTTTATGGTAATAAAAATAAGGCAAAGCCTTAATGAATAACATTGCTTTGTTGATCTTCATACCAGAATACACTATTTGTGTTACTGCCTTACAAAAGGAACAGTTTTCCTGTTTAGCAGCTATAGTTTTGAGGTAATAACATATAATATATATATTAATAGGAAGGAAGGCGA
>JAAYTR010000163.1 GCA_012523685.1 Clostridiaceae bacterium
GTTATTGGGGTTTCCAATGGTTCCATAGGAGAGAAGCTTTATGAGGCAAAAATATATTACACTACAGCAGACTTATTTGCTTGGACGGTTGTAATAGTAGTATTGAGCATAGGCTTTGAGAAACTGTTTTTATATGTTATCAAAAAGTTCTATGCAAGACTGGAGAGATTATAATATGGACATTGTAATTTCTGATCTTTCAAAGAGCTATGGTGAAAAAATTGTGCTGGAGGGTTTCAGCGCTATTATCCCTGAGAAAAAAATGACATTTATTATGGGTCCCTCAGGATGCGGGAAAACCACCCTTATTAATATACTTATGGGATTGGTTGACAAGGACAATGGAACCATAACGGGGGTTCCGGCGCGTAAAAGTGCTGTTTTTCAGGAAGACAGACTCTGTGAAAGCTTTAATGCGGTATCAAATGTACGTCTGGTTTGTGATAATAAAGTAAAGAACCAGGAAATTATTCTTAATCTTGAGAAAATAGGACTTAATGATCATATGTTAAAACCTGTTATAGAGTTAAGCGGCGGCATGAGAAGGAGAGTTGCACTGGTACGCGCTATTATGGCGGGAAGCGACATAATCTTTATGGATGAACCTTTTAAAGGACTTGATGAAAAAACAAAAGAAAAAACCATGCAATATGTGGCTGATAATATCGGGAACAAGACAGTATTAATTGTGACTCACGATATTGATGAAGCGAATTTTCTGGGAGGAAAAATTATTGAGATGGAACATTCAGGGTCCGTAACATATTATAATTACAATTCATCTATTGACTGATGACAATTGATGTTGTAAACTTAAACAAAACTAATATAGTATGAACAAAGGCAATGAAAAGAAGAGTAGGCGGTAAACCGCATCAAAGAGAGCCCCTGAGGGTGGAACGGGGTATGACGGATATCGCTGAACATGGTCTTGGAGCCGCACACCGACTGCATTATGCATAGGCTGTGACGGGTGTGCCCGTGATAGCACAGGAGTATCGATTCTGTATCCGTACTCATGAAGGTCTAAGCTGCGAGGTTTAGACGAAACAAGGTGGTACCACGAAGCGAACGCTTGCGTCCTTGATGATTTTCATCAGGGGCTTTTTTATATAGCAAAAAAGACAGAAAAGGAGCGGGGAAATGAGTAAGATCCCTACCGTACAGATTAATAATCTTAACAAAACTTTTGGTACCGGAGACGGTGCCGTGGTGGCTCTTGACGATATTAATATATCGATTTATCAGGGTGAGATTTTCGGCATAATTGGTTTGTCAGGAGCGGGAAAAAGCACACTGGTCAGGTGTATTAACCTTTTGGAAAAGCCAACAACCGGAAGTGTAATATTTGAGGGTGTTGATATTACCACCTATTCAGATAATCAGCTTCGAAAGGTTCGTCAGTCTATTGGTATGATATTCCAGGGGTTTAACCTTTTGATGCAGAGAAACGCTCTTGATAATGTTTGCTTTCCCCTTGAGCTTGTGGGAATGCCACGGAAGGAAGCTAAGGAGAGAGCTCGAGAACTGCTTAGGACAGTGGGGCTTGCTGATAAGGAAAAAGCATATCCGGCGCAATTATCAGGAGGTCAAAAACAGCGTGTAGCAATAGCCAGAGCCCTCGCCACAAATCCAAAGGTATTATTGTGTGATGAGGCAACCAGTGCCCTGGATCCTACTACAACACAATCAATACTGGCCCTGTTAAAGGAACTGAATCAGAAATTAGGTCTGACCGTAATAATAATAACCCATGAAATGAAGGTTATAGAGCAGATATGCAATCGTGTTGCAATTATTGATAACAGCCGCATAGAAGAAATTGGTACTGTGGATGAGGTATTCCGTCACCCGAAGACCATGGCGGCGAAGAAACTGATATTCCCGAAAGGGGAGTATGTCGAAAAAATATCCGGCGACGGAAAGTATCTGCGTTTAGTTTTCGAGGGCAACTCTGCTGACAGGCCTATAATAGCAAACATGGTTTTAAAATGCGGTGCGCCTGTTAGTATAGTTTTTGCAAACACCAAGAATATAGATGGACAGGTTTTTGGACATATGATTATTAAGCTGCCTGACGATGAAGAAGTTTTTCGGAAGATATCAAAATATCTTGATATTGAGAATATTACCTACTCGGAGGAAAAGGATTATGTTTAATGAAGGCATGTGGTTACTGGTGGGCCAGGGCCTGCTGGAAACTTTGTATATGACTATAGTTTCAACTCTGATGGCATACATTATCGGGCTGCCTGTAGGCATGCTTCTGGCAGTTACAGATAAGGAAGGCATTAGACCTTCACCAACAGTCAACAGAATAGTGGGAGGAATAGTAAATGTTTTGCGTTCTGTACCCTTTATTATTCTGTTGGTAGCTGTAATGCCAGTCACAAGGTTCATTACCGGGACATCAATAGGCTCAACAGCCACTGTTGTTCCGCTGGTTATAGCCGCAGCTCCTTTTGTTGCACGTTTGGTTGAGAGCTCGGCAAAGGAGGTAGATCGGGGCGTTATAGAAGCGTCCCTGTCAATGGGAGCGTCAACAATGGAGGTTGTATGCAAGGTGCTGCTGCCCGAGGCAAAACCATCATTGATAGTAGGCGCGGCTATTGCTACCACTACTATTCTGGGATACTCAGCAATGTCAGGTTTTGTAGGCGGAGGCGGTCTTGGAAATATTGCAATAAATTACGGCTACTATCGTTCTCAGACCGACATAATGCTTGTAATGGTTGCTATTCTGGTTTTAATAGTGCAGGTTTTCCAGGAGATAGGGAATCTGATAGCAAATAAATGTGATAAACGTATTAGATAATCTCCACTTATGTGGTGACATAGAAATTAATTTTGTATAAAAGGAGAAAGATTATGAAGAGAATAGTAAAATTAGCGTTTGTTTTGACATTAGTATTTACAATATTGGCAGGCTGCGGCGCAGGCAAAAAGGATTCAACCATAAAGGTTGGCGCCAGCGTAACACCTCATGCCGAAATACTTAACGTTGCAAAAGAGATACTTGCTGAAAAAGGTATAACCCTGGAAGTTGTTGAGTTCTCAGATTATGTTCAGCCTAATACAAATGTCGAAAGCGGCGATTTAGATGCAAATTATTTTCAGCACGTTCAATATCTGAATCAGTTCAATAAAGACAACAACACACATATCGTATCGGTGGCATCTATTCATTATGAGCCCTTCGGCATATTCCCGGGCAAAACATCTTCTATCGAAGAATTAAAGGATGGAGCAATCATTTCAGTTCCAAATGACGGAACAAATGAAGCCCGTGCTCTGATGCTTTTAGAAGCACAGGGTCTGATTAAGCTCAAGGAAACAGCTGACTTTACTGCTACTATACTGGACATTGAAGAGAACCCGAAGAATCTTGTTATTAAAGAAATTGAAGCTGCTCAGTTAACTCTATCTTTGCAGGACGTAGACATGGCTGTTATTAACGGTAATTATGCCATACAGGCAGGCCTGAATGCAACAACCGACGCTCTGGCTATTGAAGACAAGGATTCTGACGTTATAAAGAATAACTATACGAATATTCTTTGCGTAAAGGAAGGAAATGAAAACAACCCGGCTGTTCAGGAGCTTGTAAAAGCGCTTAAGAGTGATAAAGTAAAGAACTTTATGCTGGAAAAATATAATGGTGCAGTTGTACCAATGTTCTGATTTATATAATAAAAGAGGGGCGGGGTTATCAATACCTCGTCCCTTTTGTAT
The DNA here is from genome assembly GCA_012523685.1 of Clostridiaceae bacterium. Lineage (GTDB taxonomy): Bacteria > Bacillota > Clostridia > DSM-8532 > DSM-8532 > DTU059. The sequence continues at coordinate 3,733 of JAAYTR010000163.1, forward strand.
ACTCAAAGAATTATAATCTTGTTCTTAAATGAAATATCAAATTCTTGTTTTTTGCTCCCTTTGAAGCTGATTAAGTTCTTTGATTACCCTGATTCCCATAGGAAGAGCCAAAATAAATGTTGCCAAATCTGCAATAGGCTGACTTAACTGCACTCCTGTCAAGCCTAAGAAAGAAGGCAATATAAGTATAAGGGGAAGAAAGAACAGTCCCTGTCGGGCAAGAGACAATATGGAAGCTTCTCTTGTTTTTCCGATAGTCTGAACAAGCATATTATTGATTATTATCCAGGATGAAAGTGGGAAAACAATGCATTGATATCGCATTGCTGCTGTACCTATTTCAATAACCTTGAGATCATCTTTTCTAAAAAGAGAAACTATTTGCGGTGAAAAAATAAAACCTGCTACGGAGACTATAGTAAGACCAATAGCGGAAATCTTAATGCAGAACCAAAATGCTTCCACCACGCGGTCGTAGAGCTTAGCCCCGTAGTTATATCCACTGACAGGCTGAAAGCCCTGTCCGAAGCCCAATAAAGCTGCAAATGCAAGATGGAACACACGCGCTATTATTGACATAGCGGCTATCGCAGCATCTCCAAAAGGTCCTGCAGTCTGGTTAAGTATTATTCCTGTGATACTTGCAAGACTTTGCCGATAAAATGATGGCATACCAATTCTTAAAATTTCCTTATAGATTTCCAATTTAGGTTTAAAATTTGCAAAGCTTATTTTAAGATTACCGCCCTTGCCGGAGGCAATAAACAAAAGACAAAAGCTTATAAACTGACTTATACTGGTTGCTAAGGCTGCACCCCCCGTTCCCATGTTAAGCTTGAAAATAAAAATGGGATCGAGAATAATATTCAGAATACCTCCAAAACCTATTCCGAACATTGAATAGGAAGCGCTGCCCTGAAAGCGGAGAATATTATTAAGAACATAGGAAGACATTATAAAAGGGATTCCCAATAAGATATAGCGGGTATAGTCAAGAGCGTAAGGAAGGATAGTTGGAGTAGCTCCTAATAAACGAACCAATGGATTAAGAAAAATCATCCCTGCAACAGAAAAAACCACTCCCAATCCAAAAGTGGTGAAAAAACCTGTAGCAGCAACTTTAGCCGCTTTATCGGGATCTTTTTGTCCTAAAAGCTGTGCAATATAGTTACCTGACCCCATTCCCATGGTAAACCCTATAGCCTGAACAAGTGCCATCAGCGAAAACGAAATTCCCACTGCCCCGGATGCACTTGTATTTATCTGGCTAACAAAATAAGTATCAGCCATATTATATACGGCGGTAATTACCATGCTGATTATACTGGGAACGGCAAGATTTACTACAAGATTGGGAATGGGTGTTTGTGTCATTTTAATGTATTTTGCGTCTAAACTTTTCATTTTTACCTCATGATGTAATGTATGATAATTAAATGTCATAAACATTCTACTATAAATATTGTGAAAGATACAAACTTATTTCATCGAAGGACAGTATAAATACACGATTTATCATAGCTTGTATTAATCCGTTGCATATGATATTATACAGTAGATTTATTGAGGGAGTAGTTTGCGCTTTTATGCGTGGCAAGTCAACATACCGGCTATAAAAGTCTGGTTTGCCTTAATGAATGAGACTCATGTATGGCGTTAGCTGTACCTGCGTCAAAAGAGCTTAATCATCAGGTACAGTTGGTACCTGATTTTCTTACTAAAGGGAGAAGTATTAAATGACTGTTCTGGAATTATTTATTGTTGCTGTCGGCCTTTCAATGGATGCATTTGCTGTTTCTGTGTGCAAGGGACTGGCAATGAACGATTCTACACTTAGAAAAGCCGGTATAGTTGGATTGTGGTTTGGCGCTTTCCAGGCATTTATGCCGCTGCTGGGATTTTTTTTGGGTTCAAGATTTGAATCATATATCTGTAATTATGATCACTGGATTGCCTTCATACTGCTTGCTTTAATAGGTATTAACATGATACGCGAATCACTAACAAAGGGTGACGAATGCGATGTCAACAGCGGCTCACTTAAATTTAGCGATATGTTTCCAATGGCTGTTGCCACAAGTATTGATGCTTTGGCGGTCGGCATCACATTTGCAGTTCTGAGAGTTAACATTTTGCCTGCCGTAGGCTTTATTGGTATTATCACATTTTCACTGTCTGTCATAGGGGTAAAGGCAGGCTGTATATTCGGAACAAAATACAAGTCGAAGGCCGAGCTGGCCGGAGGAATAATTCTTGTCCTTATAGGACTAAAAATCCTTCTGGAGCATCTGGGATTACTGGGATAAGCGTTATTCCTGCATCAGATTTTTGCAAACAACTCTATAAGCAGGTTTATAAGTATCTCTGTATATTTTGCTGTGAGATACCGGAGGGCAGCCAATGCTGATATAAACCTCAAGATAAGCATGCAACGAATGACTATCAAATTTAAATAAACCTTCCCGGGTTAATTTTTCCAATGTATTCAACTTTTTAATAAAGGATTCTTTTGATCCCTGTATAATACTTGATGAAGCAACAAAAATATCATTAAGTTTCTTTATAGTCAAGCCATAAGCATCCAAAGCAGATAAGTTTATCCTTGCAATTCCGTTGCCGATATCCTCATGTAAAGTGATATCATCACTTTGAATTATATTTCGGTATTCTTCCTGAAGGCGGTTCAAACCAGCTTCTTTACCGGTAATGAGATGGCCGCCGCCAAACTCATTTTGAAAAATGAGTTTGACAGCATCAACGGGTTCCATCAATGGATATTTTTTTGCATGTTGGGTTAATATTTTTACTAAATCATCCATTAAACATCAGCTTAGCTTTCTTTAATGCAATAACGATAACCGGTATAAGTACAACATGAAGAATGATACCTGGGAGAGCTTTTATGAAAGCGCCGGCCAAAAACGCAGATAATCCGAATTGTACATCTGTTACTAACAGTGAAATAACAAACATTGCAGCTCCCCATACAATTCTTCCTATAATCATTGAAAGTATGAGCGAGACATATATGTATGGAGTTTTTTTAGGTAATCTTTTATAAAGCAGGCCTGCAGCCAGACCGTATATAGCAAGTTCAAATGCCATAGCTATCCCTGTAGGGAAAATCGGAGGCATTCCAAAAAGCATATAACGAAGTAAGGGTGCGATAAACCCTACAACAAGCCCCAAAGGACCGCCGCAGACAAAGCCGCATAGTAATACTGGTATGTGCATTGGAGATAAAGCATTTCCAATCTGAGGAATTTGTCCCGTAAGAAAAGGGAGTAATAATGCCAATGCAAGAAACATACCTGCAAATGTAATTTTTTTTGTTGTTGATGTCATAGAATTCTCTCCTTATAAAATAAATAAAAGGCATTGGCCATCTTCTGATGACGAATACCTTCATGGTTAAAATTTACTTATTGGTTTTTTATCGAAACTGAAATTCTACTGCCGACTTCATGCCGAACGTTTATAATAATATATCATATTGCGCAATACTAATCAATATGAACTAATTATTATCTGGCTTTATCCGCTTATTAAGCCTGCTGTCTGCTCTAATCTGAGGAAAGAAGACCTGTAAGCTTGTTTATTGTGTCATCAATCAGTGCCGATATTGAGAGGTCCGGAACGCCGGCAATAATATTGTCACATTTGTTAACAGGGATAAGGATTCTCAATGCATTGCTCTGACTTATGGCTGTTGCCATTTTAGGAGTTATTTCCCCCATCAGCGAATCTGCTATGACTATACCTATCGGACCAATAATAATATCAGCCTTTCTGCAAGCTACTATTACCGGATTTTCTCCAGTGGCGGCGTAATCTGCACCGCCCTTGAGCATTGTGGAAGTTGCAATCCCGTTCGTTCCTATTGCTGTTATTTCAACATTTTTAATACGAGCTTTTATAGACTCAATAAGCTGCTTCCCAAGTTTACCACCTTGTCCGTCTACAACTAAAATACTCTTCATAATCTTTGTACTCATGATTCCCCCTAAAACTTTCTATGAACTGTCAAAAATCTTTCGAACAAGTCTAACACGAGAATGAAGATGTTTTTACCTCTCAGGTGGGGAGAGGGAATAATATTCCA
>JAAYTR010000164.1 GCA_012523685.1 Clostridiaceae bacterium
GCAGTAGATACTCTTGTATATATGTAACATCGTTGCTTCTTCAAATAATCACTCCTCCAAAATCTATTTCAATCATTTTGCCAACGCCGACAAAATGATTGAATATTATTACTCCTCAATTCTATTATTGATTTTTTCAGCCTCATTCAGGACGCGAAGCTGATACTCTGCAATTTTCTTCAATGCTTCAAACCTATCTTTCTTATCCATTCCCTCACGGATCATTTGTGCGTTATGCGATTCAAGATTCGATAGAACTGTTAATTCATTTATTGTTGCATAATCCCTAACATTACTCTTTTTTGCAAGCTCCGGATTAGCCTCTCTCCAAGCTTTTGCAGTAAAACCAAATAATGCTACATTAAGTAAATCCGCCTCTTCAGCATAAGGGAGCCACTGTAAATCCTCTCGATAATTGCATACAGGAATTAAATAATTTTTAACTGCATCCGTTTGAATTAAATAATTGTTCTTAGATAGAAATCTCTTTGCATCCCATTCAAGCTTCTGCAAATCATTTTCAGCTTCCTTTAGTCTTTGGAACTCCTTAATTAGGTACAATTTGAACACCGGACTAATAGCAGAGGCAAACTCAAATGCAATATCCTTATGTGCAAATGTTCCACCGTACTTTCCACGCTTAACATACAGTCCAACCGCATTAGTCTTTTCTACCCATTCTGATACGCTTGGTGTAAACGTAACAAGTCCTGCCTCTTTTTTAAAGTGTTCAGATTCGAACACTTTAAAATTCGGATTATATATTTCTTCCCATGTTGATAAGAATTCCAAAGTGCTTCTATTTCTTAACCAATTTCGAATAACATCCGCAGCTCGCGAATTATCCGATTTAGCAGCTGCTATATCTGTAATACAGATATAGTCTTCTATGTCTTCATACGATACCGTAACCGGTATTCCCTGAACTGTAATAACTCTATTTTTTGCCATTATTCTGTTCTCCCTTCTCCTTATCCATCTGCTCCATCCGCACATAATACTCAAGCAAACGCAAAAAATACTTAGGAACACGCTTCTTGCCATGCTCCCAGTCACTTACAGTCATATAGGGAATTTCAAAGTACTCACAAAACTGGTGCCTGTTCATACCGGTACTTTCCCTTAGTTCAATCAAAATATCTTTTGCATCTCTATCATCATTTAAAATATAATCTGCCATATCTCCGCCCCTTTCACGCTAAGCGTCAATATTATATTATCACGCAACACGTGAATATTCAAGATTAAGTATATAATCCTGCTTGTCGCCGGATGCATTAATCCACTCATATATCAGCACTACTTTCTGCACGGTTCCAAGTTCTATGCTATCTCCATATTTCTCGATCATTCTTGCTAAAAAATCACAGCAGCGATTAAAATCTCCCTGCTGTTGTCTTGTCATACTAATCATATATTTCCTCCATTTTTTCTAATCAACATTTCAAAAAGTCTGCTCGCCTTGCTCATACTGCTCCCTGCATATCAGAATGAGCAGCACGAGCAGGTATTTTTCCCCTATCAGTCAAAAGGTGTTTTACCGATGACCAGGCTAAACTCCGATTTGCATACATTATGAAAACCTCTGCAATTGCCAATACATAATCTCATCGGCATTCCTCCTTCTTCTTGGCCGGTGTCTGCCCTCTTTGTTGATCAAAAAGTGCAACCTGTTCTTTCTGTTCCTTAAGCTTTGCCAAAACAGATGCTTTTGCAATGCCAGCAATCTCATCCGTATTTTTCTTTTTTGATGCCGGATCAGACAAAGCCTTTTCAATTTTCTTAGATATGGCTCCTTTGCCTCTTTTTAAAAGTTCAACTACATGATTCAACAATTTTATTGCAAACGGTTTATTTTCCCTTTTTATTCCGGCCTTGTCAGATTCGATTCTTCCTTTATAGGCTTCTACAATTCCAACATCCTCTTCAATCGTTATAGCACGAACTTCGTCAGCAACCACTTCACAGGCTTTTTCGTAAGCTACCTTTGCAACCTCTTCTGAAAAAGTTTCTATGTCTTCGATTTTAAGTTCAAGGGATTGAAGCTTAGCCTCATTATTTGCAATTTCTTCCGCCTGCTTTGCCAGAATATAATCATTCTTCTCAAGATGTTTCTTGCCCTCAAGAGGAATCTTCTCAATCACAACTCCATATTTTTCTGCAATCTCAATATAAAGTTTTCTTACTTCTTCATCAAAAACCATTTTTGCATTATTGAATTTATTAGTCTTCTTTTCTGGATTCGGACGTTCAAATCCCAGCGCCTCACAAGCCTTTTCCTGCTTTGGAAAATTCATTCCATAGCCATCATCAGCAAAGAAAACATGTCTCTCATGAATATGCGGTGTTGCTTCATCCATGTGTAAAGCCCAGTCAAGTACCTGCACATGAGAACCAAATCTTTTAGTAAATTCCTCTACAAGTTCAGCAACAACCTGTACAAATAGAGCCGGATCTTCATGTCCATCTTTCGTGCCAAGCTGATAAACTGTTTCCTCAGGACAAGTCTTGGAATCCTCTCTAATCTGATCCATTGTTCTGATTCTATCTTTATGCCTGGACTTGATATGCCTCTCAGTTTGTGCATCCAAAGAATCTCCAAACTGACTGCAATAAAATGCTTTTTCAATTTCTTCAAATGAAAATCGTCTTTCAGATCTTACTCCATCTGTACCGGCGACGTTATATCCTTGATACATATCCCAGTACACATTCATGAAACTTCTGCTTGAATCAATATGCTCAGCTGCATCAACATCAAATGATCTGTCATTGTGTCCGGCCTTAAAAACACCATTTTCTCCTTTGCGGCCATTGTGTCTGGTCGCTCTTACTTTTTGTTTTGCCATTAAAAAATTTCTCCTTCCTGCAATAAAAAAAGGAACCGATTTTATTCGATTCCTCTTAATATGCCACTATTCATTTTTATTTTTTCTTAAAAGACTAACTTGCATTTCCCGGCGAAACCGCTAATTCTGCGCTAAGCGTTACAGATAATAACCCAATATTAAGTGTCGCGTCCAACACTTTATTGGGCCAAGGTTGTCACCCTGGACGGACTAATGGGCGTTGCCCCTTAACCCCACAAGGCGCTTCACCCTTGACCAGACCGGACCTTGTCCTGGACCTACCAAGCTTTCCACCTGGACCCGAGCGGGAACTATCCCTGCACCCAGACAAAGGCTCCGCCCTTGCATCCTGGCGGAGTCTTCCTCCTGCACCACGCTTAACACCAATCAGATAAATTCATTTCACGAATTCATCTGATTGTCGCGATGCTTCTCAAATGCTCATGCAAGCATGGCATTTTCATCGCTATTCGCGCAAAAAAAGCAATAAATCATTATTGTGCACGGTAATGATTTATTGCTTTATGTTTGCTTCTTGTCTACAAGTTATATCTCTTGCGAGTATAACAATATCACACCTTTTTTCTTTTGAAAAGGGACAAATGGTGTTGACTATGTGTCATTAATGTGTTGTGTCATTCCGTCATGCCACTTTCCCTTCTTCCAAAAAACTCATAGTTCTTTCTTTCAAAAGTTTCTTTAGATCTCTGATTTTTCCTTTTGCAGTTTCATACGCAATTGTCTGTTCTGAAGCAATTCCCTGTAGGTCAATTTCCCTCATTACATACCTCCGAATCAATTCTTCATCTTTACCGCCGATGCTATTAAGCGCATTAGCAAAAATCCGAAAATCAATTCTCATAGCTATGTAATTCTTATATGAGAACAAAATGTTATCAGGAAGCTTCACATCCTCAAGAATAAAATCTATTACTTCTCCCTTATTCATATATTCAGCAATTCGAGTTATCATATTATTTCTATTTCGAGCACTATAATATTTACAATACTCATCCCAATGATACTTCATCATAAAGCTCTCAATCATGTAAATAACACAGCTTCTCTCACAGCTTAATATGTTTTTATAATTGTAATAATACTCATACAAGAATTCAAATTTATCTGACCTACTGACAATACAGTAGGTTGACATTATATCTCTTCTTCTCATTTTCACTCACCCATCAATTCGAATATGTGTTCGATTATTATAATAATATAAATTAGTCTGAATGGAAATAGGAAAATGAAAAAATCTGCAAGACCTTATCATAGTCCTGCAGAATAGACTCAATATTATGATGCTAGACATTCCACCGGATTATTCTATCCGCTTCTCAAATTCAACAAAAACCGTTTGTTCACACCAACCTTTTAACTGACCAAGCATAAACTGTTTCTTTTTTTCAATCCACTCCCTTGTATAATGCCCCATATTTTCTGCAGCTTTTTCACCATAATCGCGAACCACCTGCGCTATATCACCGGAATTGATTTCATTGCAAAACAGTAAATACTCTTCAATCTTTGCACAAAGCTTCTTCCATTCCTCTGCAGCCTTATCCGGTTTATTATTTCGCAGATCTTCGATAAATTCAATATAACAGAAGCCAAAGAGAATTCCTAACAACGCATTTTCGAAGATAATCCAACTGAGCGTTGGAAAAAGTTCTTATATCATTGCAACAATTCTGATAAGGAATGAATTTTATAATATTTTGTTTCTACATCCGCAACAGAGTTTGCAGCTATCAGTATCGGTGTAATTCCAAGTGTTTCTGCTCCTTCAAGGTTTCTTACTGAATCATCAATAAAAACTGTTTCCTCTGGCTTACATCCACATTTCTGAAGTGCATCTAAATACATTATTTCATTAGGTTTAAAAACACCTAGATCACAGCTATATGTAAATGTTGAAAAATAATCATACACCCCTATTGCCTTTAACTGATTATCAATGCTCGGCCAGGTATCCGATATAATCCCCAATTTATGAGTCTGACTTAATGCCTTTACTACACATAGTGCTTCCTCATAGACAACATAATTATTCATATTCGTAGCGCGATCTTTTGCAATCGCATCAATATCTTCTGAAGATATCTCTATCCCAAGATACTTTACAATATCTGAATAAAATCTATGAAACTGCTTATATTCCTCTTCAATTCCATTTACTAAATGATTATTCTCAAGATAAGTAAGCGCATAGTCTCTAGCTTTAGAAACAGTATCTGAATCGATACCATTAAGCTTATCTCCAAGAACCTCATAAAATTTTTTGGTAAACATCCAGTCTCCTGATGCAGGATAATCAAGGGTATACCCAACATCAAAAAATATTACTTTTTTATTTTTCAATATATTGTGTAACTTCTCATTATTTCTATACGATGCTCTGCCTGCATGTACTGTTTCCACATATCGAAATCCGGCATCATAATATATTTTCTCAGGGTGTTCCCCATCAGGCCAATGAAAAACTATGCGAATACCATTTTCCTTACACCATCTGACATAATGATAAGTTAAAGTTCTTCCTGCACCTACATTTCGATGTTGTTTTGACACAAGTACATAGTTTCCGCGACAAATATCCCCGTCCATAAGGCAGTATAAAAATCCGATTGGCTTTTCTTCCAAATATACTACCCAAAGTACCGTATTCTGGTTGCAAAGAGCCCTCTTTACTACCTCGATTTCCCATGGTTCTTCTGCTTCCAAAAAAATCTGAACCAAGGAATCATCCCACTTCTCTGTCTTTTTTACAACAAGTTTTTCATTGGGTACAATCGTATTTTCTTCCTTAAGAACCATAAATCTCTGTTCTTCCAGCCAGCTATCAAAACCGGCTTTGCAAAGTTCTTCCTTTATTTCGCCAAAATATCCGCTGTCTTGTGTGGACTGATAAATCGTTGGATTTATTCCCCTTTCATGATAAAAAGAAATGATATCATTTAATGTCTCAGAAAGGTTGTTGATTTTATCCCGAAATATCACCGCATGGTTAGAATCATAAGAATCCTTATTAGTAATATTATAAAAAAGCATGCCATAAGACCTTTCTTCGTAGTCAGCAAAGCTTTTTGGGAACAAATCTTCTAACAAATAACATTTCTTTAAATCCATAATATGCTCCTTTCCCCAAAATCATTTTGTATAAGGTGATGAAAATGCAATCTCTATGTACTCAGGAATCTTTTTTTATTTTCTACACACATAAATGTATCTTGCCAAATGTTTAAGATATTCTTCCTTTCCTTGAAGTACATAATCTGTTTGTTCAATCAACATATCACCCCACGTACCATTATCTTCACCCTCAAATCTATCTTTATATGCAAGGGCAACTTTCCTTTTATTCATGAGCATGTCGTATGAGTCCTCGGAAATATCCTTTACTTCATATTCCCAGCCGATTACTCTCATCGCCTCTGCAAAAGCAGTCGTATCCTCATTTGCCGTTTTATCCATAACATCGCCTTCCTGATAAGCTACGAATAAAACACCGCCAGGCTTTAGCCAGTTTCTAATTTGTGAGAC
>JAAYTR010000165.1 GCA_012523685.1 Clostridiaceae bacterium
CTTTCAGTTACACCTGACTCTCTCAGAAGGTTTCCAAGCATTAACATACCTATAAGCGGTGCTACCGAAGGAAGAAGTAAGATACATAAAACGGATACTACAACAGGGAACACTATCTTCTCAGCTTTGGATACTTCCCTTAATTGCTCCATTTTTACTTCTCTTTCCTTCTTAGTGGTCAGAAGCTTCATCAGTGGAGGCTGAATCAATGGTATAAGTGCCATATAAGAATAAGCAGCAATTGCTATAGCAGGCAATAAATCCTGATAAAGTTTTGTTGTCAGCCAGATTGCAGTAGGACCGTCTGCTCCACCGATGATACCTATAGATGCTGCAGCTTCGGGTGAAAACCCTAAAGCAAGTGCCATTAAAAAGGCAATATATATTCCAAATTGGGCAGCTGCACCTAAGAACAGACTGGAGGGCCTTGCAATAAGCGGTCCGAAATCAGTCATAGCACCAATCCCAAGGAATATTAACGGTGGATATATACCCAGTTCAACTCCCTGATAGATATAGTATAATAATCCTCCCGGCTGATCACCTAAAGGACCTTCCAATAAACCTGTCATAGGGAAATTTGCTAATAGCATTCCAAAAGCTATTGGCAGCAACAAAAGCGGTTCAAACTGTTTAACAACAGCCAGGTAAACCAGAACAAAGGATACAAGAATCATAAGCAGCTGCTGCCATGTTGCATTAGCAAAGCCTGACATTTCCCATATCCTTAATAATGTATCAGTTAATGAGTACGTCATGAATAATCTTTACCCCCTAATTAAATGATAGCAGCACATCGCCTGTTGACACAGATGCACCTTTTGTTGTAATGATTTGTGTTACCACCCCGTCTCTGGGAGCCAGTATCTCATTTTCCATTTTCATGGCTTCCAGAATAATGAGGATATCGCCTTCTTTGACAGATGCACCCGGAGTAACTTTAATATCCAATATGGTCCCGGGCATAGGAGCTTTAATAGCCTCTCCCGATACATTGGCAGGGGCAGCCTGGGCGGGTTGGGGCTGCGCAGGCGGAGCAGCGGGTGTAGCAGCTACAGGTGCCGCTACAGGTTGTGGAGAAGGAGCTGCAGCCTGAGAGGTCTTAACAAGGGTTGCCTGCCCCCGTTCAACTTCAACCTCATAATTTTTATCGTTAATTGTTACTATATACTTCATTTGTTTCAATCCTCCTGCTTAAGTTCAAAGCTGATATTCTAGTCTATAGCCTTGATATACTTAAAATTTAATTCAGACAGTGGAATCTGTGATTCGTCACTGACTATTGCCATAATCATAGCGGCAGTTCTTTCATCTACATCTATCAGTTTTAATTCTCCTGATGCAGCCTTTACAACTGGTGCTTCTTCCGAACTCGTAGCTGCCTCATCAGCAGGTTCTACTTTCTTACTCTTACCAAACAAGCCGAATATCTTTGATTCCAGAGCAACTGCACCACTGAGTGAAACCAGAACAAGAAAGACTGTTCCCAGACCAATAACTAATATCTGCAGACCTTCTAATAATGTCATAAATACACATCCTTTACACTTTTCTTATGGAATAGCTGACTGTCGAGGCCTTCCTTTCTTCTCTTTCCTTAAAGAACTTTTCAGCTATCTGTGGGAAAGCTATATAGGAAAGCACATCTTCATCCGATTGTGCCATGCTTCCCAGTTCTTTTTTAGTTTTTTCAAATGCAGGCTCAAGAGTATCAGCAAATCTTGTTGTAATAGGTGTTTCGTCCCCAAGAACTTTCTTTACAAGGTCCTGGTTTAATTCACCGGGAGCTTTTCCATATTCACCTCTAAAGTATGCCTTAACCTCATTTGAAACATTCTTATATCTTTCACCCATTAATACGTTAATAGCGGCCTGTACACCTACCATCTGGCTCATAGGTGTTACAAGGGGAGGATATCCCAAATCTTTTCTAACTCTGGGTGTTTCCTGCAGAACTTCTTCCAGCTTATCCAATGAATTCTGTTGCTTCAGCTGTGATATCAGGTTAGAGAGCATTCCGCCGGGGATCTGATAAACAAGAGCATCAGTTTCAGTTCCCATGACATAAGGATTTAACACTCCTGTTTCAAGGAACTTTTCTTTTATAGGTTTAAAGAAGTCATTGATCTCTTTAAGCACATCTTCCTTAAGATCTGTCTTATAACCAAGCTGCTTAATAGCATAATTCATTGTTTCAGTGGAAGGTTGGGAGGTTCCGCCCGAAAAAGCTGATATAGCTGTGTCAATGCCGCTGCAGCCTGCTTCAATTGCCTTCATATAGGTCATAGGTCCAAGACCTGTTGTAGAGTGAGTGTGGAGTATTAACGGAACCTTAACGGTTTCCTTTAATGCCTTAAAGATATCATAAGCCTCCTGAGGACCCATGATTCCGGCCATATCCTTGATACAAATTGAGTTAACACCCATTTCTTCAAGAGTTTTACCCATTTTTGCATAGCTTTCAAGATCGTGTATAGGGCTTATGGTATAACAAATAGCGCCCTGAGCATGTCCACCCCATTTAAGGGTTTCCTCAACCGCAACCTCAATATTTCTAAAGTCATTGAGAGCATCGAATATCCTTATAATGTCCATACCGTTTTTAATAGAATATTCAACGAATTTTCTTACTACATCATCAGGGTAATGTTTATACCCCAATATGTTCTGGCCTCTTAACAGCATTTGAAGCTTTGTTTTCTTTACCTTTGATTTAATCTTTCGCAGTCTTTCCCAAGGATCCTCGGATAGATATCTAAGACATGAATCAAAGGTTGCGCCTCCCCAACATTCAATGGAAGCGTAGCCTGCTTCATCGATTTTCTCCAATACAGGTTCGAAATCTTCGAAGGGCATTCTGGTCGCAATAAGAGATTGATTGGCATCTCTTAGTACGGTTTCGGTTATGTTTACTTTCACGGTTGTCTCTCCTTTCAGTATTACAATATAGTTAATAATTTAACAAATACAACCAATAATTTAATATATTTGATCTAATTGTACAATTTTACAATTAAACTATACTCGGGAATTAAAGCCGCTGTTTTTTATTCTAAACAAAAATGTAACTTTAGACAAGTAATTTTGTCACATTTAATTTTATTAAATCATGTCAAAACAGCTAATATTGTATACTAAATACATTGTGCATGCCCTGTATCCCTCTGTTTGTAGGTTTTTTAACAATCTTTTAGTCTTTTAAAAGTACAGAAGCTGTGTTATTATATTAAAGGTCGATTTGTAATAAAATTTTTAGTTTTATCTATACTTTTTTACTTTATATATGGAGTTGGAGCAAAATGAAATTCCAGAATTTTAAGGGTGGTGTGCATCCTTCTCAGGAAAAAAACACTATGGAATGCGCTACTGTCAAAATGAGTATTCCCGGGAAAGTTGTTATTCCAATGCTGCAGCATATAGGTGCACCCTGCCAGGTAGCGGTTAAAAAAGGCGATACTGTTAAGGTAGGTCAAGTGCTTGGAAAATCCGATGCGTATGTTTCGGTCCCTGTTCATTCAAGTGTGTCGGGAACTGTAACAGCAATTACTGAACGGACTATTTCCGGTAGTAAGCCTGTAGTATGTGTTGAGATTAAGCCGGACGGACTTCAGGAAATCTCGGAGGATGTCAATGCACCTGTTGTAGACAGCAAAGAAAGCTTTTTAAAAGCAGTCAGGGATTCAGGCTTAACCGGTCTTGGCGGAGCGGGATTTCCGGCTCATGTAAAGCTTAACCCACCAAAAGACGCTAAAATTGATACCCTTATAATAAACGGGGCGGAGTGCGAACCTTATATTACATCTGATTACCGTGAGTGTATGGAAAACACTGAAAATATCATTGAAGGCATAAACCATGTACTTAAGTGGACGGGCATACAAAAGGCCTTAATAGGAATTGAGGATAATAAACCTGAAGCAATAAAGAAGCTTAAAAATGCCGTTAATAAAACAGACAGTATTTCTGTATACAGCTTAAAATCCAGATACCCTCAAGGTGCTGAAAAAATGCTTATAAAATCATTAACAGGACGTGAAGTTCCTCCGGGGAAGCTGCCGTCAGCAGTTGGATGTCTTGTAATGAATGTTGCCAGTGTTGCATTTGTTGCCGAATATATGAAAACAGGAGTGCCATTAATCAAAAAACGTGTTACAGTAGATGGTTCATCGGTGAAAACACCAATGAATCTTGAAGTATTAATAGGTACTCCAATCGCTGATGTCTTTGAGTTCAGCGGCGGCTTTACAACAGAACCTGCAAAGTTTATCATGGGTGGTCCTATGATGGGAGTTTCATTATATTCTGATGAAATACCGGTGATGAAATACACCAATGCTTTACTCGCATTAAATGAAAAGGATGGAAGGATTCCGGATGAATATGCCTGCATCAGATGCGGACGCTGCGTTAAAGTCTGTCCCATGAATCTGTTGCCATTTGATATAGACAGATTAGTTAAGGCAAATCTTTATGATGACCTTGACAAGTATAATGTTACAGACTGTATTGAATGCGGATCATGTTCCTATACATGCCCGTCTAAGAGGATGCTGACTCAGTCAATCAGACTGGGAAAAGATGTCCTGCGCAGAAAAGCTAAAAAGTAATTAATAAACATTCTCGGAACAGTAGTGTTCCGCTGAAATACATCGAGGGGGAATTGTTTTGGAGAATACGTTGTTTGTGAACTCCTCACCGCATATAAGGAGTGAGGTCACCACTCAAAGGTTGATGCAGGATGTCATAATTGCACTAATTCCCGCAGCCTTTGCAGGAGTCTATTTCTTCGGCTTGAGAGCGGCTCTGCTGATAGCCGTTACTGTTATATCAAGTGTAGGAAGCGAGTTTTTAATCCGTAAAGCATTAAAGAGAGATAATACTATCAAAGATCTCAGTGCAGCGGTAACCGGTTTAATTTTGGCTTTAAACCTGCCGCCGGAATTGCCTCTTTGGATGGCGGTGATTGGTTCATTTTTTGCCATAGTAATTGTTAAACAGCTTTTTGGAGGTCTGGGATACAATTTTCTAAATCCCGCCCTGGCAGCCCGTGCATTTCTTATTGTATCCTACGGAGCAAGAATGACTACATGGAAACCGCC
>JAAYTR010000166.1 GCA_012523685.1 Clostridiaceae bacterium
AACATTTTTGTAGGAAATTCCATAGGGCAAAACATCTGCAACAAAAAGTGTATGACCTGATAAAATATCTTTGATAGCATCATCTGCACTATTTATTATTTTAATTTCACAGCATGGAATATTATGAATATTGATTGTATTCGATAATTGTTCAAGTTCCATGCCCATAATATTGCTTATGAAGTCTCTCTGAATTATATCCTTATCGATTTGTCCAGTTATATATATAAAGTATGCCTCATATTTGCCACCAATAAAGACCTTTTTCTTGTCAATATCCGGACAGTCAGTTAACCTGTCTATTATTTCTTGCGTATCTATAGGGCCTTTGGCCTTTGCAAACAAAGCAATCACCTCAGTATGAGATTATTGCCGTTTATTATAATAGGTATTCAATTAAAAAGCCGCTGTAAAGCGGCTATGTGTTGGTTAGTATATTGATCTATATTATATTTCCGTTTTTATCAAACAGCGGCAAATGTTCCAGGTAAATGATATCATCCCTCTTATTTGCGTCACCTTCAGCTAATATTGCCATTCGCCCGGCAACTATACCCCCGGATTCCTGTACAAGCTTTTCAACAGCCTTGACCGACTCGCCTGTACTTATAACATCGTCTACTATAAGAACCCTTTTGCCATTCATGAATTCGGCATCTTCTCTGTCAATATACAGAGACTGTAATTTTGCGGTTGTTATTGATTGTACATCAACAGCGACAACATCTTTCATATAAAGCTTGGCGGACTTTCTCGCCAAAAGATATTTATTCAATCCGGCTTGTTTTGTCATCTCATAAACAAGCGGAATACCCTTACTCTCGGCTGTAATCATAACATCATATTCCGGAGCCTTTTTAAGTAATTCTTTTGCACAGGCTACAGTAAGCTCAACATCGCCAAACAATACAAAGGCACCGATATACAAATCTTTATTTATTGGGCAAAGAGGAAGCTGCCTTGTTAATCCCGCAATTTTTATTTCATAGTATTCTCTCATTTTTGTCCCTCCGCTGTTAAATTTCTACACTCATTTATTGTACCAAATTTGTTTACCCTGTCAATTAAAGCTTTGTACTATTTCAACAGGTTTTTTATTTTTATGTAGAAATTAAACGGATTATTGATTAACTAATGAAAAGTACTAATAATCCCACAAAAAATCAGTTTAAATTTTCACTTAAAGCTTTATATTTTAGTAAAATACGTTCTGCCTCTTCTCCCTCTGCGATAATTGGCTGAAAATTGTTTATGTCCGTTCGTGACGATATACTGGCAGGGATAATCCTGCAATTCGTTTCGATAATTTCATTTTTACTTACATCAAAAGTAATCAGTTGCTGAAATATTACAGTATCCTTATCCTGCGGGTTCATTTTTCCCCCATAACAAAAATTCCCCAGGCTGTAAACAATAGTCTTTCCCTTATAAATTTCCATACCCTGCAAAACATGCGGATGATGGCCGATAACCAGGTCAACTCCATTATCAACAGCAAAATGTGCCATCTTTTTTTGCTGCGTGTTAGGTATGTAACTATACATATCACCCCAATGATAATTAGCAACAATAAAGTGAACTCCCTGCTCCCGCATCTCCTTCACATGTTTAACTAAAAGTTCATTGGATTTCTTTTCACGGGACCATCCTTTATACCCTAAAAACCCTATTTTAGAACCTTTTATCTCTTTTATGAAATATGTATCTTCATTTGTATAATCAATACTCCATTCATTCAATACTCTTACCGTTTCGTTATATCCACTTTGCAAATAGTCCAGAGTATGATTATTGGCAAGGCTTACTCCTTCAATGCTGCCTTTTTTTAAAATCTCGCTATATTCCGGAGGTCCTCTGTATCGAAATTCTTTTTCTGCTTTTCTGGTTTCATTTGTAAAAGTCCCCTCAAGATTAATAAATGTATAATCATCATTCTTAAAAATGCTGCTTACCCCTTGAAAAAAATATGCAGGATCATTAACATCCCTGTACACTTTATGAAAAGTATGGCCTCTGTAACTGTCATCACTACCGATCGTGCAATCACCGGCAAATGAAATTGTTATATTTTGAATCTGATCATCTACCATAGCTTCATCCGAAGCTTCTTCTGAACTGAAGGAGTTAATATTGACTAAAAAAAATGACTCTTCCGCCGGAATTCTCGAAGCTGTTACCTCACTTTTATCCTGATTATTTTTTACCGGAAAAGAAGAGACATTAAAAGGGAAACATGTTAACGTCAATATAACAATAAGAAATCTGTTCATAATTCACATCTGCAAAATAAATCCTATTGTTATATATAGTCTGTTTCCCAATTAAAAGTACATTTCC